>CAMUNJ010000014.1 GCA_947090235.1 uncultured Bacillota bacterium | reverse complement strand
TGTGCTATGAAAAGAATTCATATTGGTGTTATTAATTTTAGAAAATATTGGTCAAACATTGCAATCTTTGCAATGATTTTGGTTGTAGGCTTAGTGGCTTTTGTAGGAAGCATAGGCTTGCCTGCTTCTAGTGCAGTTAGTGGGGTGTATTATAATGGTGACCGCAACACTAAAAACATTTCTCTTATGATAAATGTTTATTGGGGAACTGAATATCTAGATAACATGCTTGCCACATTGAAAGAAAAGAATGTTAAAACAACATTCTTTGTTGGCGGAACATGGGCAGTCTTAAATGAAGATAGTTTAAAAAAGATAAAAGAAGATGGTCATGAGATTGCAAATCATGGTTATCATCACAAAGACCATGACAAAATTGGTGAGCAAGAAAACTTTAATGAAATATCAAATACTCACAAAATTATCAAAGAACTTATTGATGTTGAAATGACTTTGTTTGCTCCTCCAAGTGGGGCTTATAACAAAGTGACTGTTGAAGCGGCTCAAAATTTAGGTTATAAAACTATAATGTGGACTCGAGATACAATTGATTGGCGTGACCATAATACTCAACTAATCTATCAGCGAGCAATTAAAAATGCAAATGGTGGAGACTTGATATTGATGCATCCAACTCAAAACACTATGGAAGCATTGCCACAAATTATAGATTACTTTCAATCAAATGGATTTAATTTAGTGCCTGTTTCAACAAATATTGGTGGATTATCAGACTAGATTTGATTATAAAATCTTGCAAAAATCAAGTTTAATACAAGAAAGTTTTTAAAATTACAAAATAGACCAAAAATTGCTATTAAATTCCTTTGATTTGTCAAAAATATCTCAAGTTTGCTTTGAGATATTTTGTTTTTTGTGCTATAATTTATAAAAAGATTTAATTTGTGGGAGTAATATGGCTATATTTCAAGTTTCTAAAAAAAATAAGAAAGATAAAAATACCACCAATGCTAAAAAAATTACTGGTGCAACAATGCTTGGGGTTGCCTCTGTATTGTTCCTTTTTTCTGTCACAAGTTTATGGCCTTGGGCTCAAGGTGTTATTTTAGGCATTTTTGGAGTTTTTGTTTATCCTCTTTGCATTCTTTCTATGATTGTTGGACTTGCTCTTTTAAATAATCGAAAATATGTTATGAGTAAGCGTTATGCTGTTTTTCTTTCTTTGTGTATTATCTTCTTGCTTGCTATTATTCAACTAATCATTGTTGGCAACAAATTTAATGCTGAGGGCGTGCAATATTCTTTTGGACAATATCTTGCACTCAATTTCACTCAAAAATGGACGGCTGGTGGTATTATCATTGGTCTTTTGACAACATCTCTTTTGATACCACTAAACTTGGCAGGTACTTATGTTATTTTGTGTCTTGCTCTTTTGATCTCTAGTGCTTTTTTTGCAGAAGCCTTGATAAGTTATCGCAAAAATGCAAATGTAAATTCTCCAGTTAAAATTCAAATCAAAGAAAACAAAAAGAAAAGCGTTAGCGAAATTAGGCAAGAGGTCGTTAAGCCTAAAGAAGAAGTTAATATTGTTATGAACGGCGAGATTCAAGAAGAACTTGATCGCGAGAAGAACGCAAAGGCTATGGCAGGGTTGACAGGCACTATGACAACAGAAAACAAATTTTTTGGTGCATATAGCAATCCTTCTCAACCTAAACAAAAGGGTGGTATTCCTGAAGGGAAAAGTGTAAAGGAATATTTGCTTGAGCCTCCAACTGTTGATATGGAAGAATTTTTTGCAAGGCAACAAAAATTTGCTCGTACTCATAAAACTCAACCTCAAACTATAGATATGGGCGATAGTAAAGCAAGGATAGATAGCAATATAAATTCTTTAAAAGAAAATGATTATATAAAACCTGCTCAACATGTATATGAAGCACAATATGATTTTTCTCATGAACAAATGCCTATCAAGCGTGGTAATCTGCCAGAAATAAAACCAGAGGAATTATTGTCGGAAGCAGATAATATTATCTTTAATGCTACTAGAGAAGAACTTGCAGATTTAGGTGAAGAAATTTCGTTTGCTAAAAATGATGATGATTTTATTATTAGACGAGACAATTCGTCTAATAACGAAGATTTGAATAAATCTACACATGAACAAATAAACACATCTTTTACTTCTAGAAATGATGGATATCTTAGAGATAATACCGGTTTTTCTCGTGTTAGTGAGAGCGAAAATATTGCTAGAGAGCGTAATTTAGAAAATCTCTCCTCTTTAACAGACAGAAGTGGAAGAGAAGAGTTTACTAGAGGGTTAGACAGGCGAGAGGGCAATCTTAGTCGAGAAAATGACCTTTCTAGACGAGGTAATCTTGAAAATAGCGATAGGTCTCGTAGATTTGATGTTTCTCAAAATAAGCCACAAGAAAAAGAAGTTAGATTTAAGCCATATAAATATTCAAAGCCTTCTATTGATTTGATTACTACTGTTTCTGACGACCTTTCACTTTTGAATGGCGAAGTTCCTGCAAAGCGTGTGGCACTTGAAAATGCACTTGAAAAATTTGGAGTTCCTGCCAAAGTTCAAAGCGTTGTTATTGGGCCAACTGTAACAAGATATGAAATTGCTATGCCTGAAGGTATTAGTGTCAAAAAAATACTTTCTCTTGATGCAGATATTGCATATGCTCTTTCTGCAAGAGGACAAATAAGAATTGAAGCACCAGTCCCAGGACGCAGTATTGTTGGAATTGAAGTGCCTAATGACAAGGTGGCAAAGGTTTCTATCAAGGATGTTTTGATGAGCAAGGAATTTACTATGTCGCCATCTCCTCTTGCCTTCTCTTTGGGTAAAGATATCACAGGCACTGTTAGAGTTTGCAATCTAGCAAAAATGCCACACCTACTTGTTGCGGGTACTACAGGATCTGGTAAGAGTGTATGTTTAAATGCTATAATTGTTAGTATATTGTACAAAGCGTCTCCAGACGATGTTAAGTTTATTATGATTGACCCTAAACAAGTTGAACTTTCTATGTATGAAGGACTTCCTCACATGGTTGTTCCAAAGGTTATTACTGATGCAACTAAGGCTGTCAATGCACTTCAATGGGCTGTTGATGAGATGGAACGAAGATTTAATCTTATCAGCGAAGCGAGAGTTCGTAATATAGATGAATACAATAAAACAGAGGATGTTGTTAGCGGCAAGAAAAAGAAGATTCCTTTCTTAGTTATCATTTTTGATGAGTTTGCCGATTTTATGCTTGTGGCTAAAAATGAGATTGAAGACAAAATTATGCGTCTTGCTCAAAAGGCCAGAGCGGCAGGCATACACTTGATTTTGGCAACACAAAGACCTTCTACAGATGTTGTGACAGGTACTATCAAAGCCAACTTCCCAGCCAGAATTGCATTTAAAGTTGCAAGCAGAGTGGATGGTGAAGTTATTATGGGCTCACCAGGTGCAGAAAAATTGCTTGGTTATGGTGATATGTTATATAAACCTTCTGATTCTGCTCCAGCCAGAATTCAAGGCTGCTTTATTGATACTCCAGAAACTAAGGATGTTGTTAATTTTATTATTGAAAACAACGAAGAAACTTATGACGAAGAAGCATTTAATGCTATCAATAATCCAGGCAAACCATCAGGCAATGGTGGAGGAGACGATAGTTCAGGAATGGATCCACTCCTTCCTCAAGCATTAAAAATTTGTATTGATGTTGGTGTTGCCTCTACAACAATGGTGCAAAGAAAACTCTCTATAGGTTATCCTCGAGCGGCTAGAATTATTGACCAAATGGAAGAGCGAGGTTATATCTCTTCGGCAGAAGGCTCTAAACAGCGTACAGTTTATACAAGCATAGAAGAGTTCTATGAGATTTTTGGAGATACCTATGAATAAACAAGAACTAATAAACAAAAGAATATCTGCCATTTCGCTTGGTTGTGATAAAAACAAAGTTGACTTAGAAAAAATGTTAGGTCGACTTCAATCTTATGGATTTCAAATAACAGAAGAGGTGACAGAGGGTGAAATAATTATAATCAACACTTGTGCCTTTATTGAACCTGCAAAGCAAGAAGCAATTTCAACTATATTTGAAATTGTAAACTTGAAAAATAAAGGCGTTGTAGAAAAAATTATTGTTTCAGGCTGTCTACCTCAACGATATTTGAATGAAATAAAAGACCAAATTCCTGAGGTTGACAGATTTATTCTACTACGTGAAAATGATGATATATGTCAAATTATTGAAGGACTTTATGATGTTAAACAATCAAAATCAAGCGACAAATTTCAAAGAGTTATAACAAGTTCTCCAAGTTATGCCTATCTCAAGATTGCTGATGGGTGTAATAATGTTTGTTCATTTTGTGCAATCCCAAGGATTCGTGGAAGATATATAAGCACACCTATGGAAGAACTTGTTGATGAGGCTAAAAATTTAGTTTCGCGAGGCGTTAAAGAATTGATTTTAGTCGCACAAGATATCACAAGATATGGAGAGGATTTATATAACAAAAACTGCCTTATTGAACTTTGTGATAAGTTATGCAAGATAAAAGGTTTAGAGTGGATACGACTTCATTACACCTATCCAGAAAAGGTGGATAAAAATCTTTTAGATTACATAACTTCTAATCCAAAGATCTGCAATTATATTGATATTCCTTTGCAACACATTGACAACGATATTTTGAAGAGCATGAGAAGAAAAATTGATGAATCTTCTACTCGAGCCTTGATAGACCTTTTACATCAATATCCTTCTTTAAAAGTTCGTTCTACTTTTATTGTGGGTTATCCAAGTGAGGGTAGAAAAGAATTTAAAAAACTACTTGCATTTTTGAAAGAGGCTAAACTCGATTATGTAGGATTTTTCCCATATTATCAGGAAGAGGGCACAGCAAGTTTTTATATGAAAGGTCATAACAAAAACTTTATAAAACAAAGGCGTTTAAAGAAGGCAAGAAAGGTGCAAAATGCTATTGCTGAGGCACAATCTTATGCTAATATTGGGCAAACTTTCAAGGTGCTTGTTGACGCTTTTGATGAAAATACAGGCGAATTTGTTGGTCATAGTGAATATCTTTCTCCATTAGTTGACTTTGACATTCGCTTTGTAGATAATGGAGATATAAATATTTCTACTTTTGTTGATGTTAAAATTTATGATTTTGACGGAAAGAGTTTTAAAGGAGAGGTTGTATGAATACACCAAATAAAATTACACTTGCAAGAATATTGTTGATTCCTTTTATTGTATTTTTCTATCTTGCAAACTTTATACCATGGGGACAATTTATTGCAGGTGCAATTTTTGTAATTGCTTGTTTTACAGATTTTCTTGATGGATATCTTGCAAGAAAAAACAATCAAGTGACAACATTAGGGAAATTTTTAGATACTATTGCAGATAAGATTCTTATTATGACTGCACTAATATTGATAATTGCAACTCCAATCGCAAATGTGAATGGTGTGGCACAAAGTATTATTCGTCCTGAATGGTTTGGAATTGTTTGTGCAATTTTGATTTTGATGCGTGAGTTTGCTGTTTCAGCATTACGCCAAGTTGCAGCAAGCAAGGGCGTAGTTCTTGCAGCAGAAAAGTCTGGTAAAGTCAAGGCGGTTTTTCAATTTATAACTCTTTCGCTTTACTTTTTCTATGCTTTCTTTGTCGTAGAATTCTATAATGGCGGATTTGCCGTTCATAAAACTGCAAACACTGTTATGGCTATAATAATGCTAGTTTTGCTTGGATTGACTACAATTTTAACAATTACTTCAGGCTTAGGTTATCTTTATAGAAACAAGCATGTTTTTGCTAATATAGAAGAAAAGAAAGAAGACTCTCAAGAAAACATGGTACTTTTTGTAGAAAATGCACCAGAAGATAAGGTTGATATGCCTGAAAAAACAACTTTACAAAATTTGCCAAAGAAATCAACTTCTAAACCAAAAACTTCTACAAGCAAAAAAGCAACTAAGAAAAGTTATCCTACTGCAGTTAAGCCAAAAATTGAAAGTGCTAATAAAGAATTTCAAATTGACAATAGTGGCAGAGAATATGATGCTCTTATTCCCCAAGCATTAGATATGTTTTGGGAAAAAGGTTGGGCTTCGACCACAATGCTTCAAAAACATTTGGGAGTAGGTTATCCTAGGGCTTCAAAGATTGTTGACCAGATGGAAGAATTGGGTTATATTTCTTCCAATCAAGGTGCAAAGACTAGAAAAGTATTGATTTCTAAGGAAGAATTTGAAAAGAGCGATAAATTATTTAAATAAAAATTGATTTACACTTATAAAAGAGGAAATATGGAATATAAAATTTATATTTTTAATGATGATAAACTTCAAGATATTGGTTTTGATTTTCCTGCCTTACAAAATATTTTGGCAGGATATAATGCCAAAATCTCTTCTTTTTCTCTTGTAAAATTTCAAAAAGAAAAGGTTGCTGAAATAATCAAAGAGGGAGGCAATCTTATCTTGTTTTTCAAAAATCAAGATATAGACGATGTTATTTGTGAAAACATAAAACTTTTGGGTGGTGATAAACACATTATTGAAGACCAAATAGCATTATTTATTAAAGATAATGTTAAGACAATTTTTGTTCCATTTGATTTGAATTGGCAAGTTTTGCTTGCAAAAATAAACTTTAATCCAAATAGAGCAAACAAAAATTGTACTTTCAAATTGTTTGGCGTTTCAAAAAAACAAGTTGAAGAGTTGCTTAGCAATTTAAAAAATGAAATTCCTTCTCTTGAATATAGTGTGCTAAGCAGACGACTTCTTGTTGATGTTTACATATCTTACAATGGCGTTGATGATTTGATAGATGATAATCAAGTGAAAATTGCAACTGCATTTAAGGATTTTATTTATAGCGAAAATAGCCTTGGTCTTGCAAGAAGTATTAGGCAGATTGCAAACCTAAAGGGCATTAAACTTGCAATTTGTGAAGGTATTACTGGGGGATCTATTTTAAAAGAAGTTTGTAGCAATATTTGCATAAAAGATTTGTTGGCACAAGGCAAGGTGGAATATCTTAAGGGTGAGATAACCACTGACGAAGTGTATAGACAAACTTTGTCGTTGTTTGATGAAGGTGATGGTCAAGATATATTTGCTATCAATGTTCAAGGTAAGTTTGAAGATAACGGAATAACTTGCATATATGCTATGGGGAATAAAAATTCTCTTGATGTATATAAAAATACTTTTAAAGTTTGCAAGGAAGAAGCTGTGGAATATGCTGTTGAGGCAATTTTATTTAATATTGTTAAAAAATTACGCCAAAATAATTTGTCTTTTTAATACATTTTTGGTAAACTAATTTTGAAAAGGAAATAGGTGATTTATGGATAAGAAAGAATTAAAGAAAGATGCACTTGAGCAGGCTTTGTTGCAAATTGAAAAGGAATATGGCAAGGGTGCAATTATGAAACTTGGTGATCAATCTCATCAGAAGATTGATGTTATTCCTACTGGTTGTTTAACTTTAGATATGGCTCTTGGAATAGGTGGTGTGCCAAGAGGCAGAATAATTGAAATTTATGGGCCAGAATCTTCAGGTAAAACTACGGTTTCTCTTCATATTGTTGCAGAAACACAAAAACTTGGCGGAACTGCTGCTTTTATTGATGCAGAACATGCACTTGATCCTAGTTATGCAGAAAAATTGGGAGTAAATCTTCAAGAACTTTATATTTCTCAGCCAGATAATGGTGAACAGGCTTTGAATATAACAGAAATGCTTGTAAAATCTGGTTCAATAGATATCGTTGTTGTAGACTCTGTTGCTGCTTTAACTCCTAAAGCCGAAATTGACGGAGAAATGGGAGATAATCATGTTGGTCTACAAGCAAGAATGATGAGTCAAGCACTTAGAAAGTTGACTGGTACTGTAAATAAAAGTAAAACAACAGTCATATTTATCAATCAACTGCGTGAAAAGATTGGTGTAATGTTTGGTTCTCCAGAAACAACTACTGGTGGAAAAGCATTAAAGTTCTATGCTAGTATCCGTCTTGATGTTAGAAAAACTGACACAATTAAAGATGGTGCAAATATCATTGGAAATAGAACTAAGGTAAAGGTTGTTAAAAATAAACTTGCTCCTCCATTTAAAACAGCAGAATTTGATATAGTTTATGGAAAGGGTATAAGTCAGGTAGGATGCCTTGTTGACCTCGCTCTTAACGCTGGAATTATTGGTAAGTCTGGTTCTTGGTTCTCTTATAATGATGAAAAGATTGCTCAAGGCAAAGAAAATGTTAAAACTTATCTTGAGAATAATCAAGATATTTACAACGAAATTATGGAAAAAGTTAAGGCTTCAACTGGTCTTATTGAAAGCGAAATTGAAGAAGATGAAGAATAAAAAACTCTCCTAATCGGAGAGTTTTTTATTGACTAAGCGAATAATTTTGAATGCATTGTTCACTTAAAGATTGAGAATAGGTTTGATAATCTTGGTCTGTTACGCTATATACTGTTGCATTAGCATTTTGCAAAAGTTTATCAAGTGAAGATTGAGAATTTAAAGTTGAAGTGATAGAAACTACATAATTTCCAACCTTAATTGAAAGCCAAAGATTTTCGTCATTGCGAGAAACTACAATTCCGTTATTTGTTGTAACTTCAACGCTATTTTGATTTAATATTGTAGGTTTATATTTGTTGTCTAGCAAAAAGTTTGTTTGTGTATATTCGCCATCTTTGATTGACATATGGTGATATTGTTTATAGCAATTGAGGTTTTTTATTTTGTTTACAAAATTTATTTCATCTTTGCCAAATTCTTTATCGTTTTCACCAGCCAAAATAGACTTTGATATACTTTCTAGTTCGTTTAATCTATAATCATTGTTTTGAGCAAATTGATTTGACAAAAATTCTTTACTTTGACTCAAAAGTTCTAAAGTTTTATCTGCAACGAGTTTTTCAAACCCAAATGCTTTATGGTCTGTTATGTAATTTTTTAGTCCTTCTAAGTCATATACATTTTCAGGGGAACGATACAATGAATAAAGTACTGTTATGTCATTTTTTGTAAATGATGTTGAATAATTGGAAGAAATCACTGAGTTATCTTTTTCTTCAAGCCCCAAAAGTTGTGCAAAAGCGGATTTTATTTGTTTTGAGAGTGCAAGTTCGCTAGATAAATTTTCTTTTTGTATAAGTATACTTGCATTATATAATTCATTTCCATCAATTTCTGGACTTAAATCTTTAAGTTCGAAAGTGACTGGAGTTTGTAGGTTGTTATTTTCGCCTAGGCATAAGTTTATAGCGTATGGATTTTTCAAATCATTTTGATTTGGTGAATAATTCAATTGAAAATTATATTTTTTGTTTACATAGCCAAATATATCATTTATCTCATCTACGCAAAAATTTATAACTTCTTGTTGTTTTTGATTTGTTTCAAAGTTTACATTTATTGGTGTACTTTGAGATTCTATGGTCATAGGTAGGCGATAAAAATCCTTGCCAGAATACAAATTGTGTTCTTCGCCATATTGTTCTGAAAGTTCAGCCATGATTTTTTCTTGATTTAAAAGAGGATAGGTTGCTTTTATATCATCTAGAGAAAGTGTTTCATTCCCATTTTTGCAACCAGCAAATCCTGCAAGTAATGTTGCGGAAAGGCTCAAAACAGAAAGTGTTTTTATTGCTTTTCCCAAATAAGGTTTGATTTTTATATTTTTCATATATATATTATATCATAAATATGTCTTTTTGTCAATAATAACTTTTAAACATACCACTTTTGTGAAAGGTCTGTATTTGAGTGGTTTGATGTTGATTTTATTAAGTCAATTTTTGAAGATAAAGTTTGATTTGATGTTATTTGTCCAGCAAAAGAAGTGACCAAGATATATCTTTCTCTAGGCTTTATCATATCAAATTCTATTGTTTGTTTGCCGTTCTTGCCATCAATTGTTGATAAAAGGTTGCTTTCATTGATGCTTTCTTTGTAAATTTTGTATTGATAATAATCCTTAGCATTTAAGGTTAAGATAGCCTTATCTTGAGAGACTTTACCTTTAAATTCAGGGTCTTTTATTTGCGTAAACTTATTAGATATTTCGTTTGGAAGGTTGAATCTAGAAAATAATTCTTCCCTTGTATATCTTGCAGGGGTAAATGAATTTGCAAGAACTACTTTATGATTTTCATCAAGTTCTGTTATATCTATTGGCATAGAAACTATGCTGGATGGTTGCTCAAAAGTTGAAGTATCTTTGTTGTTTATAAAATAATTCTTGACTACAGTTGTAGGAAGTCCTCCGCCAACAGCCTTTGTTGGACAATTATCTAAATTGCCAATCCAAACTCCACAAGTTTGATCGTTTGTATAACTCATGTTCCAAGCATCTAAATTTTCTTTGCTGCCGCTTTTTCCAACAGTTCCTGTTTTAGAAGCAATGTCTAATTCTAGATCGCTAAGTTTGCGAGCAGTTCCTGTTTTTGCAGAAGTACGCAACATATCTGTTATAAGATAAGCACAATCCTCTCTTAAAACGCGTTTTTCTTCTGGTCTATGAACATAAACAAGTTTATCATTTTTATCAGTTATATATGATATAAATTTATTTTCGGCAAACATTCCTTTATTGGCAAAGGTGGTATATGCCGAGGCTAATTGATTTATATTTACTCCATAACGCATTCCACCTAAAGCAAGAGCATAATTGTCATCACCATCGTCAAACTTTATTCCCATACTTTGAGCATAACTTTTTGCTTTGTCTATTCCAACATAAGAAAGTACCTTAACAGCAGGAATGTTTATTGATTTTGCTATTGCATCACGAACACTTACATATCCGTTAAATTTGCCGCCAACATTCTTTGGAGTATATCCTGATATTGTTGTTTTTTCGTCAAGAAGTTGAGTGCTAGGATTTATGATATCCTCATTTAAAGCAGGAGAGTAAACTAAAACAGGCTTTATGCAGGAGCCAGGTTGACGACGAGATGTTATAATTTTATAGGCACTTCTGCCAGTATACGCCTCTACAGCATGTTTTTGATTATTTATAACAATACCAGCATAGTCATCTTCTCCAACATCGGCACTTTCAAAGGCTTTTTCAAGTTGTTGCTGTTTTTCTAAGTTTTGATATGTATGCAGTTGATAGCCAGATAAAGCTATTTGTTTAGCTGGAAGTCCAAGAATTTTCATGGCTTCCTCTATTGCAGTTTCGCTATAAGAATTAAGTTTATTTTGAATTTTTGTGTTTAAGTTTAATATTAAAGGTTCTTCTTTAGCCTTCATATATTCTTGTAAAGAGATTTTATCATCATTTTGCATTTCTTTTAAAACTAGATTTCGTCTTTTTAAAGAATTTTCTGGATTGTTTAATGGTGAATATTTTGCTGGTGATTTGATTATTCCTGCTAGTGCTGCACCTTCAATAAGAGATAAATCATGTGCGGGTTTAGAAAAATAAAAATTAGAGGCCTTTTCTATTCCATAACAATTGTTTCCAAAGTATATAATATTGAGATATTGCTCTAAAATTTCCTCTTTAGAAAATTGTTTTTCAAGTTTTTTTGTCAATGCAACTTCTTTAATCTTTCGATTAAATGTTTTTTCACTAGTTAAATGTGTGTTTTTAATAAGTTGTTGACTTATTGTAGATGCACCTTCTTTCAAGTTCATGCTTTTAATATTGTTTATCATTGCCATAGCGATTCGCTTGTAGTTTACGCCTTTATGTTGATAAAAAGTTTTGTCTTCTATAGAAACAAAGGCTTCTTTTACATGATTAGGTATTGCCGATTCTTTAACATAACTAGAATTAAACATATTTTCGTCTTTGATTGTTCTATTATTGCTGTCAAACACCTCAATAGCAAGGCTAGGTGAGGTTAATTTGTTGGTGTCGAGTTGTATTGAGGAGTATTTTGCCCATATACAACCAAAGTAAAGACCTAATGCTATAAACAAAAGCACTATTATACACACAAAAGAAATAAAAGATATCTTGACAATTTTATTCATTGGATATATTATGTGACTATTCACAAAAAATTATTTAAGATATAGAATAATTTTTTCTTGAATTACGCTTGTGAAAAATTTGCAAAAATGCTAAAATATATTGTAAATAGCAAAATTTGATTTGTTATTGTAGAGGAAAAATGAAATACTTTATTGTCACTTTTGGTTGCCAGATGAATGTTCATGATTCAGAGAAAATTGCTGGCATTTTAGAAAATTTGGGGTATGAGTGTGGGCAAAATCGTGAAGAAGCCGACATTATCGTTTTTAACACCTGTGCTATTCGTGAGGGGGCAGAGGATAGAGTTTTTGGCAATGTTGGAGCATTAAAAAAACAAAAGAAAAATAATCCTAATCTTATCATTGTTGTTTGTGGTTGCATGACGCAAAAAGCAAGCACTGCAAAATATATGAAAGAAACTTTTCCTTTTGTAGATATTGTTATTGGCACTCATAATGTGCCTAATCTTGCATCATATGTTTTGAAAGTTAAAGCAAAACAACAAAAGCGTATGCTTGAACTTTGGGAAGAAGGTGAAATTGATGAAAGTTTGCCTTATTCAAGATCAAGCGGAGATAATGCTTGGGTCAATATTATGCAAGGTTGCAACAATTTTTGTACATATTGTATAGTTCCTTATGTTCGTGGAAGAGAAAAGTCTAGAAAAGAAGAAAATATTTTAAAGGAAATTAGAGACCTTGTTGCGACTGGGAAATATAAAAAGATAACTCTTTTAGGACAAAATGTGAACTCTTATGGTCAAGATTTGATCCCTGCTCTTTCTTTTTCTAAACTTTTGCAGGATATTTGTCAAATAGAAGGCAATTTCACTATCAGTTTTATGACATCACATC
>CAMUNJ010000013.1 GCA_947090235.1 uncultured Bacillota bacterium | reverse complement strand
AGGTGCTGATAAAATTACTTCTGATAAGTCTTTAACAGAAGTAACATTCTTTTCACTAAGAACAGGGTCAAAATCTTTATCAATATAATAATAAGATGTGTCAAAAGATTTCAAAACATATGCATAACCTTGATTATTATAATTATAAGCATCAATAAATAATGGTGATTTGCGTTTTCCAGAAACATACCTAAATTTTTTTGATAAATTTATTCTTTTTAAATTATCTTCTTGATAAACACATGGTTTATATGCTCTAATTTCATCAACTGTTTTTGCTGTATACTTCAATAAAGTAAGTAATGGATTTTTAAAAGTAGTTTTATTTTTCATTTTTCTTCCTCATTTTATTTGATTTTATGATAGAATATATTATCACGACTTTATAAATATGTCAATAATTAAATAAAATTTTTTATAAATATTTTGTAGTTTTTTTTGGATTTTTGCTTTATTTGTGTTATTATCTTCCTAGGTGACATTTATGGAAGAAAAAGAATTTAATAAAGATCAAATTCAAGAAAGTGATCAAACACAACAATTAGATAAAAATGCAAAAGTAAAGGAAAATCTTTGGCAAAGTGTAAAGTTTATTTTGTTTTCTATTTCTGCAGGAGTAATTCAACTTGGCTTGTCTGCTTTGTTTGAGTTGTTTACTAAAAACTGGTGGCTAACATATTTAATTCCATTAGTTGCTTCTGTTATTTGGAATTTTACTTTTAATCGAAAGTTTACTTTCAAGTCTGCAAATAATATTCCTATTGCGATGCTAGAAGTTGCTGCATATTATGCTGTATTTACGCCATTGTCGGCTTGGTGGGGTAATTTGTTAACTCAAGCAGGTTGGGCAAATTTGCTTGTTGTAGCATTTAATATGATAATCAATTTTATTACAGAATTTTTATTTCAAAGATTTGTTGTATTTAGAAAGTCCATCAATACAAACAATTTGGCAAAAAAAGAAGATAAAAGTAAAAATATAAAAGAAGATAAGAACTAAATCTTATCTTTTTTGATATCTGGCTTTTTATCTATAAAAGCAAAGTTGATATTTTTAAGTTTAACCCAATAAGTTCGATTTTCCAATACAAGTGTTCCTCGATAAAAAATTTTAGCAGTTCTTGTTTCATTACTATCTTTTTCACGATAAGTTATGTTGTAAAAATTGTATCCTAATATATTTAAAAGTGGGTTGATATAATAAAGTGAATTGTTTATATATACAATTCCAATTAGAATAAGAATGGCAACATAAATGCAGTAATTGCTCATGTTTGCAAGGTCAAGAGGAATCGCAAAAAATACAAAAAGTGAAAAATAACCTAAAAAGTGTTGATCGGTGGTATTCTTCTTTTCTAAAATAATAATTTCTTTAGATTTTTCTTTTTCAAAATGAATATTCCAAATTAGACCTACTATGCCAAAAAAAATTAAAGATAAGAGTGTGACTAAATTAAGAGTGTTTAAGACATTAAAATGAAGGTTGTCGTTAAAAATTTCGACAACCAATTTGATTAAAATCAAAATATACATTGGCATAAAAGCCGAGATATATAAAAGAAGATTCTTAATAAAAGTCATGGTATTAGTATTGACTATAAATTAAATTTTATAAATAAAAATACCTATCAAAAGAGATAGGTGTTTTGTTTAATAATAAAGGGGAAAACTTCTCATTGATTTTAAAAAGTGTCTCAAAAATCACATTTTAAAAATTTAAAAATCGCTATAGCCCTTTATTTATAATGGTTGCGGGAGTAGGATTTGAACCTACGACCTTCGGGTTATGAGCCCGACGAGCTTCCGAGCTGCTCTATCCCGCGATATTTGATACTTTGTTAGTATACGCTACAAAAACCCGTTTGTCAACACTTTTTTGCAAACAATTTTAAATATATGTAACATTTTGTGATTTATTACTAAAAAAGTTGGCGATGTTTGAGAAAAATGATATAATTTATTTAAGGAGAAAAATTATGTTTAAAGATAAAGTTGTTTTAATTACGGGTGCAAGTCGCGGAATTGGAAGGGCAACAGCACTTGAATTTGGAAGACAAGGTGCTACCGTTGTTGTTAATTATAACCACAGCAAGAAGGAAGCAGATAAAGTTGTTAAGGAGATAAATGCGGGGGGGGGAGTTGGCTTCGCCATTCAAGCAGATATTTCTAAAATAGAAAATTTAAAACCAATGGTAGACAAAATTGTTAAAAAATATGGCAGAATTGATATTTTGATCAATAATGCTGGAATTGTTTATGATCGCGAGTTTGAAGACATAAAATATGAACAAGTTTTGGAGGTTTTTAAAACTAACGCAATTGCACCTTTGTTTTTATCTAAACTTGTTGCCCCAATTATGGTCAAAAATGGCTATGGCAAAATTGTCAATGTGAGTTCAACAAGTGGCATGAAAGATTTTTGCCCTGGAACGGCAGATTATTGTATGTCTAAACTTGCATTGCAATCTTTAACAAAAGATTTATCTATGCAATTTGCTCCAATAATAAATGTTAATGCAATCGCTCCTAGTTGGGTTGATACGGATATGAATATAGATTTGCCAAAAGAGTATTTAGATGAAGAAATGCAAAAATATCATATAAAACGACTTGCTAAGGCACAAGAAATAGCCGACGCAATTGTTTATCTAGCAAGTGATAAGGCGAGTTATATAGCAGGTCATATCCTTGTTGTAGATGGTGGACATTGTTGAAATAAAAAAGAGTGATTAATCAATCTTTTTTAAATAAAATGCTAGTTATTATAGTGTTTTTGAGAAATTTATGTTATAATATCTCAGGAGAAACTAATGCAAAAATTTGAAAATCAACATTATATAATAAACTATCTACAAGAACTTGAAGAATTCATTTTCAAAGCTGTAAAAAATGCAGAAGAAAGAAAAGATGTTTTTGAAGATCTATTTGAAATTGATTGGGATTTGTTGCCTAAGATAAGAGCAAGTTATTTCATAAGTCGTGATGAGTTTTTGAAATATCTTAAAGACTCTTTTGATTTCGTTCCAGGTCCAAATGCAATAGGGTGTTTTTGTAATGGCGAAATTCAAGCTTTAGTTGATATTGAAACAATGTATCAATACAATACTTTGTTCACTTTGGCACATGAAACAGTGCATCTTTTTATTCAAGAATTATATAAGCAGTTCAATATAGAGCGACTTCGTTGGTTTGATGAGGCTTATGCATATTATCTTGAACGCCCGCGTGAAGGTAAGTATCAAAAATATTATCACGAAAAGGCCTTAATTTTAAAGGATGTTGCAAAAGGATTTGATGTTAACATTTTAGATGATAGGACAAAATTGACTACTGAAAAATATCGTGGTTTTGATATATTTCAGGTGATTGGCAAATATATATTTGACAATAACTTGCAAAAAGAATATTTAAACTTGTTAAGAATAAATCCACAAGAATTAAGAAATGTTGGCAAAGATATCTTGCAAAATTCAGTTGAATATATTTTGAGTATAGATCAAGAACAATAAAAAACTAGCACTGCTAGTTTTTTAAATAAAATAAATTGAACATGAAATTGAAATTAAACCTAAAATGTATAACGCATTCGCTATTATTCTAGCAATATTATCACCTTGTTTTTTTAGTGCTTTTGCCATAGTTCCAGCAAGAGCAAATATTCCACCTACAAGGAAGAATAAACCTGTTAAAAGGTGAGTGCCTAAAAGTAGATTTATTCCTTGGCTTAAAAACAAACTTAAAATTGAGATGAGTATACTTTGAGATATAATTTCTGCCTTAGCTTTTTCTTGGCGTTTAAGGGCAAAATTAAGGCAAATTAGACCTGTTGCTATAAATACTCCGCAAAGCAGTGCAAAAATGTTAAAATCACCATAAATAAGTCCAGATACAAAGAAACAAGTAAAACCTAAAGCAAGAGTTATATTTTTAAAATAGAAGTAGACAGATGTTTTTTCAAAATTACTTAAATTAAAGAATTCTCCAGCCAAGAGAAAAATAAGACCAATTATAACAAATATAGAATAACCGCCAATTGCAGAAGTAAGGTTTGCAGTGACTATTGCAAGAATACAACAAGAAAGTATGGCAGAAAATTTTACTACCGCATTGACAACTGTATATTTGTTTGAGTATATGCTATAAAAAGTGCCAGTGATAAGGCAAACCAATAGCAAGCATATAAAAGCAATTATTAACATAAATACATTTTAACACAAAAATTTATTTTTCAAAAATAAATTTGATATTATTTTTTATTTAATCTTCTTTTCTTTATAGAAAAGAAGCAAAAGAACACCAAGAAATTATTTTTGCTAACGCAAAATTAAATTTCAAGGTATTTTACTTTAAAAAAATAAAAGAAAAAACAAAGCATTTGAAGTTTTATTAAAAACGAAAATGCTTTGTTTGATAGTTTTCTTTTGTTTACTTTTCTTTCAAAGAAAAGTAAAACTTAATAGAACTATTTGTTTGGTTTGAAGCCGTCTTTAAGAGAAATAGTAGAGTTGAAAATATAGTTTTCTTTTGTACTGTCCTTATCCATGCAGAAATAACCTTTTCGCATAAATTGGAACTTGTCTTCCACTTTGGCAGATTTCAAGAAATTTTCAGCATAAGCAGTATGCTCAGTTAATGAATTTGGCTCTAATATTTCGCTAATTTCAACGCCGTCGGCAAGTGCTTTGGCAGGGAAAGGATACTCTGGTTTTACAAGGTTTTTGATCTCTCTTATTGTGATAGGAAAATAATTGTCTGCAGATACAAAATGAATTGTTCCTTTACATTTGATTCCACTTATGTCATTGCCAGATTTACTTTCAGGAATGTACTCACATTCAAGATGGTCAATTTCACCATTTTCTTTATAAATAACTTTATTACAACGGATAATGTAAGCACCTTTTAGTCTAACTATGCCGCCTTCAACAAGACGATTGTATTTAGGAGGTGGATTGAGTGCAAAATCTTCTTGTTCAATATAAATTATATTTGAGAATCTTGCTTTGTGTTTGCCAGCAGTTTCGTCATTAGGATTGTTTTCTATCTCAATTTCTTCGCTTGAGTCCTCATAATTTGTTATAACAACTTTTAAAGGATCTAATACAACCATAGCACGAGTTGCAATTCTGTTGAGATCTTCACGGACATAATATTCAAGGGCAGAGTATGGCACAGTCACCTCGATAGTGCTTCCCCAACCAACTGACCGAACAAAATCTTTAACCGCTTTTGCAGTATAACCTCTTCTTCTTAAACCTACAAGAGTAGGGAAACGAGGGTCGTCCCAGCCATTAACAAGTCCACTGTTTACAACTTGTTTAAGCCAGCGTTTGCCAGTCAAAACATTTTCGATAGTCAAACGGCTGAATTCGCGTTGCTTTGGTGCATAAGGCTTACCCCAGCCGTGTTCCACGAACCATTCATAAACAATTCGGTGGTCTTGAAAACCTTTGTCACATAAAGAATAGGTTGTGCCTTCAAGACAGTCTTCCATAGGATGAACAAAGTCATATTGAGGCCAAATGCACCACTTGTCGCCAACGCGATAGTGATGTTGTCTTGCGATTTTATACATAATAGGGTCACGCATATTGATGTTAGGGTGAGCCATGTCAATCTTGGCACGAAGAGTCTTGCTTCCATCAGGATATTTGCCATCACGCATTTCACGGAAAAGTTTCAAGTTTTCTTCAGGAGTTCTATCACGATATGGACTATTTTTGCCAGGTTCTGTCAAAGTTCCTCGATACAAAGCGACTTCTTCGGCAGAAAGATCGCAAACATATGCGTCACCATTTGAAATCATCTTTTCAGCAATGTCATAAATCTTGTCAAAATAAGACTCACTTGCGTAAACAAGTGCTTCAGGCTTAAAACCAAGCCATTCAAGATCTGCCATATAACTGTCGGCAAACTCGCCATCTTCTTTTGTAGGGTTAGAGTCGTCCATACGAAGATAGGTTTTTCCACCAAATTTTTGAGCAGTTTCAAAATTGATTGTCCAAGCCTTAACATGACCAATATACCAATAGCCACTAGGCTCTGGTGGACAACGAGTGATAACCTCTTTGCTTCGCCCAGATTTTAAATCGTCCAAAATTTCTTGTTCTAAATCGTTTTCTGGAATAATGTTGTTTAAATCCATAATTTCTCCTTAATTTTTATATACTTTTTTAATAATGCATTCGACAAATTTCGCGGCTTGATTTATGCCCGTCAGTTTTTCATTAATTTCAATCCCACCTGCGTTGGCATTTACTTCACATAATAATGCTCGATCATCAATTGTATTAAAGAAATCAACTGCACAATGAGTTAATCCCAAAATCTTTGCTACTTTTTCAGCAATTTGTTTTTGTTCTTTGCTTGCTTGATATTGGACTGCATTTCCGCCACTTGAAACATTACTGATAAAACTATTTGGATTTTTTCTCATTATTGAAAATATAACTTTGCCTCCAACAACCATAACCCTAATATCTGAGCCTGGATTGTCAGGAATGAATTCTTGATATAAATATGCTTCTTGTCCAATGTTATCAAGTAATTCGTCAAATTCTTTTCTGTTATTTACAATAACAACACCTTTGCCACCATAGCCATAAGTTGGTTTTGCAACAAAAGGGTAGTTCAAAATTTTTTCAACATTGTTTTTAAAATTTTCACTTCGTTTATATTCAGGAAGTTTTAATCCGTCAAAATCAGTGTTTCCAGAAAGCGTTTTTGGTAAGGGGATTCCTTTTTCAGCAAGTTTAACATAAGTTAAAAATTTGTCATCAGAAGAAGTCATTGCTGTATAGGAATTAAAACAAGGTTTTCCTTGTTTTTCAAATAATGTTGAAATATATTGGTCTTTTACAAGCATAATGCAAAAATCGTAATCATTGACATTGATATTTGGTTTGCCATTTTCAATGCAAAGTACATATTCGTCGATTTTTAAAAAATCAAGTTGTATGTTTTGTTTTGCAAAATAATCTGCATATATTTTATATGCACATTCAGTTTGCCATTTTGTAAAACCAATTAGAACACCTTTTTTCATAATTTCTCCTTATACTATCTTTTTGTTGTTTTCTTCTTTTAGGAAGGATAGTTTGCTTTTTATTCGGGTTAGGGCGTTGTCGATTGTCTTTTTGTTGACTTCGCCTAAATGTGCAATTTCAGTGTAATTGTAGCCTCTTAGGTATAGCGACAAGATTTTGCGTTCGAGTGATGAAAGTTTTTCGTTAACTTTTTGATTTAACTCTTTTGCATTTTCTTTTGCTATCACTTGGTCGTCAGGGGAAGGCAAGTCGCTCATAATAATTATTTCACCGCTATCTTCCTCCTCGTCATATAATTGTTCAAGAATAGGGAGGGCAGAGGAAAGTATTTTATTTTTTTCACTACTTGCTTTTTTAACTTCGTTTTGAATTTGATGTCTTATGCAGATGTTTGCAAAGGTCTTGAAAGATGCCTTTTTGTCTGCTGTGTATGAGCGAATTGCTTTATAGAGACCAATCATGCCTTCTTGCACAATATCTTCAATGTCGCCACCAATAAGGAAATAACTTCTTGCAATGGCATTAACAAGGTTTTTGTATCTTGCAAACAATTCGTTTATTGCTTCTTCGTCAAAATTTTTGGCTAAGATGGCAAGTTGTTCGTCTGTTAAAGACGCAATTTCTTCTTGCTTTACATTTTCTTTTTGCATGGCGACCTCCTTTGTGTGCCAATGGCACTTTTTCTTTTGACTTTCCATCTACAGAACGAATGGGTATGGGTGTGAATTAGAAATAATTTTTATAGCCCTTTCCTTTTTCAAGTTTAATTCCAAGGCGGGTGAGGGCATCATATAGATGTTCACCTCTATGGATGTATGCTTTTTCATATTTATTATTTGCAGTTAAGTCATGAAATTTTGAAAAATCATTTCTTCGATCTTCAATAAATTTTTCTTTATTTCCTCTTTTTCTATAAGTTTCAAGCACTTCGTCAAGACAATCTCTGTCTTGAATGGCAAAGATCACTCTTACCCCCCCCCGCTGCGAGGTGGTCAAGTATTGGGAAAAGCGAGGTTGCCATAGGTACTAAAACAAGTTTAGTTTTCTTTGTTTCTTCTTCCAAGACTTTAAAGAAATTGTCTGGCCACTCTGGTTTAACGGATTTTATTTCACAACCTTTCAACTGTTCAAGTGGCAAATCTTTATTTTCGCCATAATCCCAGCGATAATGTTGAAATTCCAAATCGCTTACATCTTTAAAGTTTTCTGCCAAGTATGTTTTGCCCGAACCAGGGTAGGCGAGGACTAATGTGTGTTCTTGCATTTTTTACTCCTTAATAGTTTGTTGGTAGAGTATGCTACTCTTAATCAAATGGTTTTAATCTACAAATGAACTTGGATGATAAACGATAAAACCTTCTTGTTCGGCTTCTTGTAGAACTAAATGTGTATCGTCAACCATTACAATATTTTTAAATTCTATATTTTTGTATTCTGCAAAAACTTTTAGCATTTCAACTTTATTTTTCATTTTATTTATAAAATAGATGTTTTCTTTTTTAATTTGTGGAAAGTGTTTTTGTAGCCAAGCATATTTTTGTTCTATTTCTTTATTTGTTGTAATTGCGCCAAGAACGAATACATTATCAGGATTTAACTTTGAAACAACATCTTGCATTGTTTTAAGAGGTCTGGCATTTTTATAAACTTCACTATCAAAAAGCATAGATTTTAACCAATTATGATCGATAGGATATGCTAAATTGTTGTATCGAAGTTCACACAAAGTGCCATCAAAATCGAAAAATACATATTTATTTTGCAAATCTTTTATTAATTGCTTTCTCATGGGTTCTCCTTAAATTTTACGTATAATCTATTAGTTAACTAATAGAAAGGGCTTAAAGCCCTCGTTGTCTTAACACTTCAAAGACTACAATTCCGCAGGCAACGGAAGCGTTAAGAGAATTGACTTTACCTTGAAGGGGAAGGGTTAAAACACCGTCTGCATAGGTGCGAAGTGACTGCTTTACGCCGTTGCCTTCACTGCCAATTATAACAGCGATTCCACGATTGCCAAGTTTTTGCTTGTAAATATTTTCGCCACCGGTTTCGGCTACATAAACCCAAACATCATTTTCACGCAGGGTGTCAATGGCTTCTTTAAGATTTGTCACCTTTGCTATTGGCATATTTGCAATTGCGCCTGTGCTTGTGCGAATAACGGTTTCATTCACTTGGCATGCACGATTTTTTGGAATGATAATTCCATGTACACCGGCACACTCACAAGAACGAATGATTGCACCAAAATTGTGAGGGTCTTCAATGCCGTCTAATA
The DNA here is from genome assembly GCA_947090235.1 of uncultured Bacillota bacterium. GTDB lineage: Bacteria > Bacillota > Clostridia > Christensenellales > UBA1242 > Caccovivens. The sequence goes on along the minus strand of CAMUNJ010000013.1, from coordinate 3,572 downwards.
AAACTATGAAAGGCAATTCATCTTTGCTTTTAGCATTTGCCAAAATATCTTCAACAGAAGAATATTCAAACTCAACCGCCTCAGCAATATAGCCTTGATGGTGAGCGGTTAGCGATTTTTTATCTAGAATTTGTCTTGGCACATATTCAATTTTAACACGCTTTTGTGAAGCGAGAGATATGATTTCATCTTTTCTGCTTGCAAAGTTTTTATCAATCAAAATTTTATTGATTGTAATTTCACTGTTTAACGCCTCTCTAATTGCGTTTTTACCTTCAATTAACATTTGTCCTCCTTTATGCAAGAAACTAACAAAATTTCTTGCAATCTTTTTTGGTCATCTTTTAAGTATAGATAGCCAACAAGTGCTTCAAATGCTGTTGCGTAAGAGTAATCTGCACTTGTCGCATTTTTAGCGGTATGTTTTGGTTTTGCATTTCTTGCCCTTCGCACAATGTCGGCTTCTTCCTCTGTTAGGGTAGGCATAATTTCTTTTAATGTTTGTGCTTGCGATGAAGCTTTACAAACTTTGCTTGCCAGTGTATGATAGTTGTTCATTTTAAAATTGCTGTTTTGCAAAACTTTTTCACGTATAAACAAAGTATGTACGCTGTCACCTAAGAACGCCAGCGTCAGTATATTTCCATTTGTTAAAATTTGCTGTAAAATTTCTTGATTTTTCATATTTCCCTTATATTTAAAGATAAGTTTTAAAAACATTATCAAATGCTTCTTTGTTTTGTTGTGAGTAATTTTCTAGTGACTTGAAAGGGCTATTATGTTCTAGTCCTACTTCATCACAAATTGCTTTAATATTTGAAAATTTCATTCTTATTGAACCTTGGCTTTGAGGTAATCCTTTTGCTTTAGCAAGAAGTATGCACTCGTTTTTAATATTATCAGAATATGTTGCGCTTTTGATAAATTTGTCTAAGTAAATTTGACAACAAATTTTATCGTGTTCCATTGTCCATTTCATAATTAAACCTCCATATTAAACCTCCATATATAGAAATTAGATATATATTAATTTTCTTTTAAAAATAATTTACTGACAGTCGTGCAACATTTAGTTTTCTTTTGTTTCTTTTCTTGAAAAGAAAAGAAAGGGAAAAACTAGACATTAAAGCGGAAGAGGATTATATCGCCATCTTGAACAACATACTCTTTGCCTTCCATGCGAACCTTGCCGTTTTCGCGAGCTTTTAAATATGAACCTGCTTCAATAAGGTCGTTGTAGGAAACTATTTCTGCCTTGATAAAACCTTTTTCGAAATCTGTATGAATCTTGCCGGCTGCTTGTGGAGCTTTAGTGCCTTTCACAATCGTCCAAGCACGAACTTCTTTCTCGCCAGCTGTAAGATAACTCATAAGTCCCAAAAGATCATAACTTGCAGTCACAAGTTTTTCAAGACCTGATTCTTTGATGCCTAATTCCTCTTTGAAAATTGAACGCTCTTCTTTATCTAAACCTGTCAACTCTTCTTCAATCTTTGCACATAGTGTGATAACCTTTGCATTTTCTTTTAAAGCATGATTTTTTACTTGTTGTACATAAGAATTATTTTCGGCGGATGAGATTTCGTTCTCGCCAACATTTGCAACATAAATAACAGGTTTGGCGGTGAGGAGTTGTAATCCTTTCAAAATCTTTTGTTCGTCCTCATTTAGGTCGAGAACTCTAACCATGACATTGTTTTCGAGGGTGTTTTTAAGTTTTAATAATAAGTCCACACTACCTATAAGACTTTTATCTCCTGTTTTGGCGAGTTTAGCATCACGCTCATATTTTTTTGTTATAACATCAAGGTCGGCAAGAGCAAGTTCGAGATTGATAACTTCAATATCTCGAATTGGATCAACAGAACCTGAAACATGAATAATGTTAGAGTCGTCAAAACAACGCACTACATGAACGATTGCGTCAACTTCACGAATATGGCTTAAAAATTTATTGCCAAGCCCTTCACCATGGCTTGCTCCAGCAACTAATCCTGCAATGTCTACAAATTCAATAGAGGCAGGAATAATTTTTTGTGTGTTATACATTTTGCCTAAAACTTCAAGACGCTCATCTGGGACATCTACGATTCCAACATTAGGTTCAATCGTGCAAAAAGGGTAGTTTGCGCTTTCTGCTCCTGCTTCTGTGATAGCGTTAAATAATGTGCTTTTTCCAACATTAGGAAGTCCAACAACTCCAATTTTCATTTTAAATTAGTTCCTTCTTTTATTTAGAATATATATTTATATAAATATAACATATTTTTATAAGTTTTTAAAACGATTTTAAGGCACTAAGTAAAATTTCTTAGTGCCTTAAATAAATTTTATTTAATTTTCTTGTCTAGCTTCCGCTCTCAGCACTTTGACTGCTTGCTTGAGGTGCAGGTGAAGAAGCTTGAGAGGAAGAAGTTTCTTTATTGCTTTCAATATTATTTCTAGCCTCAACATTTTGAATAGCCATATTGGTGGACTCATTATTGTTTGCAATATCTTGTCCATTTTTAGCCTTGTTTTTAGTCTTGCCTTTTGCGTTATTTTTATTAGCCTTTTCTTTCCTCTTCTTTAGTTTATTGTTCAATTTCTTTTCTTTTTTCTTGATAAGTTTCTTTATCTTTTCAATCAATACTTTAAATTCTTGTTCTGTTATTTTTCCTTCTTTAAGTTTTTCCCAAGAAAGTGCATCCTTGCCCTTTTCGTCGTCAAACAAATCTTTCATTGCCTTTGTCCCAAAAGTCTTTTCAATAGAGTCTTGAAGATTTTGAATATTATTTTTCATGATGGTTTTAGAAGAGGTAGGGTCTTTCATATCTTTGCCAATAGTTTTCATGCTCTTTAAAACTTTGGTTGAATCTGCATTAAATATGCTTTTTTCTTTCTTCACATTGGCAAGTTTAATTTCGGCACGAGTAGGAGTGTAAGTTCCTTTTTGAATGGAAATATCAATTGGATTACCTTTAACACTAGAACTAAATACTTTTTCAACTTGTTCGCGACCAGCTATTTGTTCTTTTGCTCTAAGTTTGCGTTTAGTTCTTGCAAACTGTTTTTGTTGCATTTCTTCAATTAACGCTTTTGCCTTAGCAAATTTTTCGCGATCAGAAACATCAATTTTTTCTTGATTCTCATAAATTTCAGCAAATATTTCTTTTAAATATGCAGATTTTTCTTGTGGAAGTCTACAGTCAGATAAATCTATGTTAGAGGTGTTGAAAATTGCTTGAGCAAGCATATCTCTTGTAAAAATTAAAGGACCGGCTAAACGAGAAGCTTCTTCTAGCACCATTTTGCGTTTAATGCCAGTTGTAATTCCAAAGTCTTTTAACAAATTATTAAAAGATTTAACATTTGCACGAGCTTCATCACGAGAGGTGATTTTCTTTGGCTTAATAGTAGATTCATCAAAAGCCTTTCTTTCAATTCTGGCAAGTTCATCTTGGGCAAGGTTGCCACTTGCAATTTTATCTAGAGTTTGAACAAATTCCTCTTTGGCTTTTTCTTTAGATTTAGTATCATCAATTTTGTTGAAAAAATTTTTATTTTCGTTATAACACTCATTAAAAATACAA
>CAMUNJ010000012.1 GCA_947090235.1 uncultured Bacillota bacterium | reverse complement strand
AAAATAATCCTAGGAGTAAAAAATTATGGTACAAGTTTCAAATATCTCTCTTGCTTTTGGAGGAAGAACTCTTTATAAAGAGGTCAACTTAAAATTTACAAAAGGCAATTGTTATGGGATAATAGGAGCAAACGGAGCAGGAAAATCTACATTTTTAAAAATATTAACTGGCGAACTTGAGCCTAATACTGGTGAGGTTTTTATAAGTCCCGGCGAACGCATGAGCGTACTTGCACAAAATCAAAATGCTTATGACAACGAAACAGTACTTGATACTGTTTTGCTTGGACACAAACGCTTGATGGAAATTCAAAAAGAAAAAGATGCTTTATATATGAAGCCAGACTTTAATGAAGAAGATGGAATCCGTGCTGGAGAACTTGAAACTTTATTCGCTGAACTTGGCGGCTGGGAAGCTGAGAGTGAAGCAAAAAACCTTCTTCAAAATCTTGGCATAAATGAAAATGACTACTACACTCTTATGTCTGACATGGATCCTAAAATTAAAGTTAAAGTCCTTCTTGCTCAAGCACTATTTGGTAATCCTGACATATTGGTTTTGGATGAGCCTACAAACAACCTCGACTTTAAAACTACTCGTTGGCTTGAAAACTTTTTATTAGGATTTGAAAATATTGTTATTATCGTTTCTCACAACCGCCACTTTTTGAATAAAGTTTGTACTCACATATGCGATGTAGACTTTGGTCAAATAAATATGTATCTTGGCAATTATGACTTTTGGTATGAAACTAGCCAACTTATGGCTCGCCAACTTAAAGACCAAAACAAAAAAGCAGAGCAGCGTGCCAAAGAACTTAAAGAATTTATTGCTCGCTTTTCTGCCAACGCATCTAAATCTAAACAAGCAACTAGCAGAAAAAAAGAACTGGAAAGGTTGACTATTGAAGATATCAAACCTTCTTCTCGTAAATATCCATATATTAACTTTGAATACACACAAGAAATCGGCAAAGAAGTTTTAAAAGTAGAAAATCTAACTAAAAATGGATTCTTCAAAAATCTATCATTTAACATAGAAAGAGATCAAAAAGTTGTATTTTTTGCAAAAAACAATCAAATTTTGAGTGCTTTATTCAATATTCTTATGGGAAAAGACGAAGCCGATGGTGGCGAAATTCGCTGGGGAAAAACTATTTCTAAATCTTATCTACCTCAAAGTTATGGCGAATTGTTTGAAAAGAATGATAATTCTATAGTAGATTGGCTTAGACAATATTCTAAAGATCAAAATGAAACTTTTATTCGATCTTGGCTTGGCCGTATGCTTTTCACAGGCGAAGAAAACATGAAACCCGCAAATGTTCTTTCTGGAGGAGAAAGAGTTAGATGTATGTTTGCAAAGATTATGCTTGAAGGTAGCAATGTTATCATTTTAGATGAGCCAACAAACCATCTTGACCTAGAATCAATCACGGCCTTAAATAAAGGTATGCAAAATTATAAAGGTGTTCTACTTTTCTCGACACACGACCAAGAAATTATTGAAACTGTTGCAAACAGAATTATTGATATGACAGACGAAAATAAAATAATTGATTTCACCGGCACTTATGAAGAATATGTTGAAAAATATGGACAAAAGTGACAAAAACACATAAAAAACAGCAATTTTCCTATTGAAAATGCTGTTTTTTTATGATAAAATATAAGTATGGGAGAAAACAATGAAGAAGAAAATAGAAAAAGATTATAAAAATTTTTCTACAGACCATCTTGAAAAAGAAATTGTTATTTGCAAGCAACAACAAAAAATTTTAAAGCGAGGAAAATGGGCTGCAACAGCACTTTCAGTTTTATTTGCAGGCGTAGGTGTAGGCATAATTTCGCGAAGCATTGTAAATATGATTGACCAAAATGAAGATATTTCTATTCTTTTAGAAGTTCCTAAACAAGGATATATTTTAGAAGAAGTTAGCAAACTTTATAAAGAAATGTTTTCTGATAGCAATTTAAGTCATGAAAAAGAAGAATTATACTATAAAAAAATTGAAGATTTAGTAAATCTTTCTAACAAAGATTATATCAACAATTATGCAAATGCTCAACTCAAATCAGAAATTGATGAAGTATATTCAAAATATCATACTATAGATTATTTTTATTCTGGACTAGGCGTTACTTTTGGAGGCAACGCTATAACTTTGCCACTTACCTATGTGTTTTATAAAAAAGAATGGGGTAAATGCGTAGAGGAAAGTCTTGCAAGTAAAGAATTAGATATTAGACAAGCCCAAGAAATGACAGCAAGTATAAAATATTCGCCAATTGCTATTGGAGAAAAACAAATTGATCAATAAAAGAATTTATGCAAAGTCTTTTTTTTGTTTTTCGCTTGACAAGTTTTATAATTTTGCATATAATAAAACCATAAATTGCCATGACGAGGTTTGGCACCCTTAACAGCAGTTCGCGGAATCGGCGTAAAGATAATAATGAAGGCATTGATTTTCAATGTAAATTAGGGTGGAACAGCGGTTATAATCGCCCCTATGTCAACATTTTTTTGGCATAGGGCTTTTTCTTTTTACTATAGCGCATCGCCCATCTATATCATTCTAAAACAGGATGAATTACCAAAAACAAAGTCGTCCAACATTTGTTTGGTCGTGCAACATTTGGTTGCAAAGGAGGAAATTATGGAAAAATCTAAATTAACAATGGATAAACTTGTTGCTTTGTGCAAAAATCGAGGCTTTGTTTTTCCAGGAAGCGAAATTTATGGAGGCTTTGCCAACACTTGGGATTTTGGGCCTATCGGCGTTGAGCTTAAAAATAATATCAAGCGTGCTTGGTGGAAAAGATTTGTTCAAGAAGACCCTCAAACTTATGGCGTTGATGCTGCGATACTCATGAATCCAAAGACTTGGGAGGCAAGCGGACATATTGCTAGTTTTGGCGATCCCAAAATGGACTGCAAAGTTTGCAAACAACGCGAGCGTGCCGACACTTTAGTAGAAAAACATTCAAAAAACACAGTTTCTGCCGAAGCCATGACCAATGAAGAACTTGAAACTTACATCAATGATCATCATGTAACCTGCCCTCATTGTGGCGGATTTGATTGGACACCTATACGCAAATTTAATCCAATGTTTAAAACCTCTCGTGGAACACTTGAAGCAGATGCAGATGTTGTTTATCTTCGTCCTGAAACCTGCCAAGGTGAATATGTAAACTTTTTGAATGTTCAACGCACTGCCCGTGCAAAAGTTCCATTTGCAATCGCACAAATTGGCAAATCTTTTAGAAATGAAATTACTCCAGGAAACTTTTTATTTAGAACTATTGAGTTTGAACAAATGGAACTTCAAATGTTCTGCAAAGAAAACGAAAGCATGGATATTTACAAAAATTATAAAGAAAGAGCAAACAAGTTTGTAAATGACCTTGGGCTTAAACAAGAAAACTTGCGATTCCATGACCATGATAAACTTGCACACTATGCAAAAGCAGCTTGCGACATTCAATACAACTTTCCTATTGGCTGGCAGGAACTTAACGGAATTCACCATCGTGGAACATGGGATTTATCTCGTCACCAAGAATTCTCTGGCAAAAACATGGTTTATCTTGACCCTTTCACTAATGAGAAATTTTTACCAAATGTTATCGAATATTCAATAGGCGCAGATCGATTAACTCTTGCCCTACTTTGTGAGGCTTATGAGGAAGAGGTTTTGGAAAATGATACCCGCATAGTTATGCACTTTCATCCTGCAATTGCACCTTATAAGGTTGCTATTTTGCCACTTCAAAAAAACTTAGGTGATAAAGCAAAAGAAGTATATTCTATCTTAAGCAAAGAGTTTATGTGCGACTATGACGAATCAGGCTCAATCGGCAAACGCTATCGCCGTCAAGACGAAATTGGGACACCTTTCTGCGTGACTATCGACTTTGACACTCTTGAAGACAACACTGTAACACTTCGCGACCGCGATAGCATGGAGCAAATACGATTAAATATTGAAGAACTAGTACCTTATGTAAGCGAAAGAGTTAAATTTAACTGATTTTCTTACTTTTCTTTTAAAAAAAAGTAAACAAAAGAAAACCTCTTCAGCGACACTTGATTGAATATCAATCTTCGCGTCGCTGATTTTTATTTATTTTTTTAATAAAATATTAAGTATTTCGTTAAATAAACCTATTTTTCTTTTACACTTTTTATATTTGTGATATAATAATGGCAAAGTCTTTGACGAAATTAAAGCTTTAAAAGCTAAAAACAAAATCTGTATAATCATTTCTCACGATAAACGAATTTTACCTATCATTGATGAAATTGTTGAAGTATAAAAAAACCGCTTATAAAAGCGGATTTTTTTATTATATTTAATTATTATGTTCAACAATTTTCAAAACAATTTTCAATATCTCAAGTATTACATTCAATAGCGCTACAACAAAATCTACAATATACATCAAAATATATGATTTGAAAAGTTTATTTACTTTTTCGCGTTCATCTTCTGTCAAGAAATTAGACTTTTCTATTATTCCCATTGCAAGTCTATTTGCCTGTTTTTCAACTGGAATATTGATAAGCATATAAACAAATGCTACAAGATAAAAGGCAAAGCCAATTATAGCAGAAACAATAGTTGCAACACCTGTAAAATTAAACAAGAAAATATCTAGCAAAAGTCCAATGATCACAATTGGAATAAATAGCGTTGGCATAATGTATGATAGTGGAAGTAGTATTGCACGAGCCTTGAGTTTTTTATCTCCTCTCTTATGCATAATTGCAAGGCCAGTTTTTTGAAGACCTACACCTATCGCAGTGATGGTTTTTTTATTAATTATACTCTTTCTTAAGTAGATAGTTTTCTTTCTTGTACTATAAGAATTTCCCCATAACCATGCACGCCAAAAACCACATTGTTTTACTTCAATATCTTGCATATCATTAGCGTCAAGCAAAGCCCTTGTAGCAGTCAATGCGGTCAAGCCTTGTTCAGTTTCCGTCTTGTTGTATGAGTGATATCTAAAAAACAAAGATAATCTAGCAACACAAGCAAATACAACACCAACACCAATAAGTCCAGCAAGAATATAAATTGTAAATCTCAAAATTTCCGCACTTGATGCGAGTAATATAGACATAAATCCCTCCAATAAAATATTTTATAATTCTTTATAGCATTAAAATAATAAATTTGTCAAATATTATATAAAAATATAACTATAATTTTAGATGATTCTTTTATTTGATAGAATAAAAATAATCTAGCAACACATAATTGAATAAAAAACAAAAACCTTCACAAACTTATTGTGGAGGTTTTTTATGAATAAAAATAATGATTGTAATAATGGAGTGCGTTGTAATGTAAACGAATGTGTGTACAATGAAAAAGGAAATAGTTGCAACAAAGAAGTTATTGATGTTTCCATTGGTGATGGCGAAAAAATGCCTAATGGTTTACAAAAACATTTCTGCAAAAGTTTTATCAGCAAGGAAAACAAATGTAATTGCCATACATGTGATTGTCATGCACAAGCAAATGTTGAAGCAAGCGAAGAATACTTTGCCGATATCCACTCACCTTATAATAAGCCATATGACGAAAACTAAAAAAGATATGCAATAGCATATCTTTTTTTATCTATCTCTTGTTATAAGCAAAGCGTAGAACAAAAGTCTTAAGAAATAACCTAAACTTACTAAAAGTGCTGCCACATATGTGAGAGCAGCCGCTGAAAGAACCTCTTTAGTTTGCGCAAGTTCTTGCTCGTCCATAATATTCATGCCTTTAAGCATTTTTAATGCTCGCTTTGAAGCGTTAATTTCAACTGGCAAGGTTGCCAAGTTTGCAAGTGCTGAAACTCCATAAATGGCTACTGCTATCCAAATTATAATATCACCTGCCATTCCATACATTGTGAAAGCAAAAACATTTAGCAAAATCCCTATCAAAAGCAAAGGTAAAAGTAAACCAGATGTAAAATTACAAACCTTTACAATAGTTTGACGAATATAAAAAGGTTTATACTTTTTTACTTGTTGTAAATAATGCCCCATTTCGTGTGCAACAACGCCTAGACCTGCTACAGATGAAGAGTTTATGTTATCTTGCGAAATATTAACTGTATGATTTACAGGATTATAATGATCTGTTAAATGCCCTCTACATGAACGAAGTGTTGCTTGATTGCCAGTTGCATTTAAAATACTTTGTGCAAGATTTTTACCAGTGATGCCACTTTTGCTTGGCACATCACTATACTTAGAAAAAGTTGATTGCACCTTAATTTGTGCATAGATTGCTAAAATTATAGCAAATAAAACAATAAATCCTGAAATGATATATCCTATATAATTTGCTGGCATAATTCCTCCTAATCAAATAATTTTGAACCTTTTGTTAAAGTTGTCCAGCCAAGAAGCGTTCTAAAAAAACTTGCCCAATATGTTAATTTTGCACTATTAAGTAGTTTTTTAATGCTTTTTAGTTGTTTTTCACTGAAATAATCCTTGAGAAGCAACATTGCTTTTCTAGAAGCATCTTTTTCTATTGAAATTATAAAAAGTCGCAATGTTAAAGAAAGCAAGAATATCAAAAAGCCAAAACTTACAAGACCTATTCCGTAATACAATAAATTCCCGCCAAAGGCAATTAGAATTATACCTACAACTATACTTGGAAACATAAGCCAACCAATAGATTTGCCAATCTTATTTAAAATTGATTTTACCTTCAGTTTTTTCCCATCTCTATCTTGAAGTGCATGCCCAAACTCATGTGCTAGCACAGTATAAGAGGCTATACTTGTACTTGAAAGAGTTGTAGTAGATAAAATCATATCTCCGCCACGAATATAAGCATCACCTGCAAGTTGATCTGTTTTATGAAATCTAAGTTTGTTATTAAATTCTTTGGCATTTATCTCATTAACCATATCAACAACCGACAAACTGCAATATGCTTCTTCCTCATTATACTTTTTATATATATCAAAAAATCTATCAACGCCAAAGTTTGCTATTGCTAGACAAAAGCAAAAAGCACACCCTAAAATAACAATACAAATTATCAACAATAAAGTTAAACTCATGATATTATTTTATCATATTTTCACAATTTTTACTAATTTATTAACCATTTATTTAATTAGTTATCAAAATTATTGTTCCACCCTTTTCAATTTTAGTGCCAGCAGGTGGAAGTTGACGGACGATTATATCTCCTTCTCCATCCAATTCATAATATAAACCAAGTTCTTTTAATTGAAGAGCCGCATCAAGCAAAGTTGAACCTTCTAGGTCTGGCATAGTTACATATTCTATTACGGCTTGAGTATCATCCTTTTCTAACCCCAAATATTCAAACATTCCCATAAAAACTTGTTTGCCATATGGAGCCGCAACTATACTGCCATAATATGCTCCTGCACTTGGCTCATCTACAAGCAAAACTAAAATATATTCTGGATCATTTGCAGGATAAGTTCCCACAAAACTTGAAATATATTTTCCTACATCAATTCCACCACCCTCTTTATATTTTTGAGCAGTACCAGTTTTGCCACCAACATTATATCCTTCTACAAAAGTATATGGTGCAGTCTTGTTTGTAGCATGTTCTAGAAGTTGATTTACTATTTGCGAAGTTGATTGTGATATTGTTGAATGTTTTATGTTAGTTTGCCCCTCTTTAACGATATTGCCATTAACATCAACAATATCACCAACAATATAAGGAGTTATCAAATTGCCACCATTTGTTACCGAAGAAACTGCTGTTGCTAGTTGAATTGGAGTTAATGCAACGGCGTGGCCAAATCCCATACGAGCAAGGTCAACATTTTTTACATTTGCTTTATTCATCAAAATTCCGCCACCTTCACCGCTTATACTGATTCCTGTCTTACTTCCCAATCCAAACTTTTGCATATAAGAATAAAACTTATCCTTGCCAAGCCTCAAAGCCAAGTCCATAAAACAGCAATTGCAAGAATTTGCAAATGCTTCTGTCAGAGTTTGAGAGCCATGCCCAATACTACGCCAACATTTGATTCTAACTCCATCTATAACTCTATAACCTGGGCAATAAAATCTATCGTTTAAATTAGTCAATCCCTCTTCAAGAGCCGCTGAGATTGTAAGAATTTTAAATGTAGAGCCTGGCTCATAATTATCTGTCACACAAGTAACGCGTGATTGATTGAAAAGAGTTTCTAGGTCGTCTCTAGGCACTTCGTTTAAATCAAAACTAGGCTTAGACGACATTGCAACAACCTCTCCTGTTTTTGCCTTCATAACAAGACCAGAAACAGCCTTTGCTTTTTGTTCTATCATTATCTTTTCAAGTGTTTGCTCTAAGGTTAGTTGTATTTTGCTATCGATAGTTAGGTTTAGATTATCACCAGCAGTTGCTCCAATATAATATCTTAAACTTCCGCCAATTTCTTTTCCTTGCAAATCACTTTGAACAAAACTGCAACCATCATCGCCAGTTAGATATTCGTCAAAATATGCTTCAATACCAGACTGTCCAAGATTATCTACACTAGTAAATCCTATAAGTTGACTACAAAGATTGCCATAAGGATAATATCTGCTTGCATTTTCTGCTAAATATACCCCACTTAGATTTTGTTTGTATATCTTTTCAGCAATCTCTCCATCAACTTGCATTTTTATCAAGGTTTCTGAAACACCTTTTTTTGCAATCTTAGTATAAGTTTTTTCATAGTCTAAATCCAAAACCCGCGACAAAAAGAGAGCAGTCTCTGAAGCCGAAGTTATCTCTCTAGGTCTTGTAAAAACATTATATGTTGTATAACTGACTGCTAGAGAAGCACCTGTTCTATCATAAATCGCACCTCGAGGTGCAACAATTGCCAAATCTCTAGTCCACTGGTCTGTTGCTTTTATTTGCAAAGAACTACTATTTATTATTTGCAAAACAAACAATCTAACAGCAAGCGAACAAAAAAGAAAGGATATTACAATTGTTATTGCTAATATCCTTTTTCTTAAAGAATGCAAGGAATACAATTTTTGCAAGATTAACCTCCAAAAATCCCCGCTATGAAATTACAAAATCTATCAAACCAATTTGATTTTTTATCTATCCCTGCTGGCAAGCCTCCACCCTCTGGATAAGTTGGGAAAAGGTCGTTCATATTGCTAGCCGAATCAAGAGTTCCAAGTTTCAAAAGATATTGGTCTAGTTTTAGATTATATTCTGTGACAAGATTACCAAGTTCTACCGCATTATAAATAGTCCAAGAGCCAAGCACACCAACTAGCAACACAAAAATTCCAATTTTTATCTTTTTTAAAAGTGGACTACTACGCTTTTTTACTTGAGGTTGTTTTTCAACCTTAAATATCTTTTCTTCTTGTTCTTCACTCAATGGCTCGATTAAATCATAGTTAGGAGTTTCAATAACGGAAGTACTTTCTTTAAACGACTTTACCTCTTGAATTTCTGGCTTTGGAGTTTCAACTTTATATTCTCCTCCAAAAAAGTTAATTTGATTTTTGCCTACAACTTTGTTATTTTGTTGTTTTGGCTCTTCTTTTAATTTTGAATTTTGCTCTTTTATTCTAGTCAAATTAACCTTTAGATTTTCACCCATTTTTTGACTCTCTTGTCTTATAGGTGCAGGAGTTTGAGTTTCAACCTTAACTTCTTTTTCAAGAAGTGCAGTTTTTATAGACTTTTCTTCCATAATATATATACTCGTCCTCCCTTTAATTTATGATTTTTGTTATATTTTAATATTTTACATAAAACTGCAAAAATTTACAATCTTTTTCTAAATTTTTTCTATTATTCGAAGTTTTGCACTGCTACTTCGAGGATTATCCAACAATTCTTGCTTACTGGCAATAACAGGTTTTCTAGTTATAGCCTTTGCAACTGCTTTATGTCCACAAATACAAATTGGCGTTTTGGGTGGACAGATACAATCTGTACAAGATTCTTTAAAAACATTTTTGACTATTCTATCTTCTAGGCTATGGAAAGAAATAACTGCAATTCGGCCACCCGATTTTAAAAGTTTTATCAATTCTTTTAAACAATTTTCAAGACCTTCAAGTTCGCCATTAACTTCGATTCTTATAGCCTGAAAAGTTTGCTTACTTACGCCTCCTCGTGAATATAAAAGTTTTTTTGGAAATGCAGACTCAATTATCTCTTTCAACTCAATAGTTGTTTCGATAGGTTTTTTCTGTCTAGCCTCTACAATCTTTTCAACAATTCGTTTTGCATTTGGCTCTTCGCCATACTTATATAAAATTTCTATAAGTTCGTCTTTGGAATAGTTGTTAACCACATAATAAGCATCTTTATCTTGACTTTTGTCCATTCGCATATCAAGTCTGCCATCATGTAAAAAAGAAAATCCTCTTTCTGCTGTGTCTATTTGATACGAACTTATGCCAAGATCAATTAAGACCCCATCTAAGTTAGTAAAACCATTTTCATTCAAAATCTGTGGTGCATTTTTGTAATCACTATGAAAAATTTTGACAAAATCAAAATTTTTCAACCTCTCGCTTGCAACCTTAACTGCATCTTCATCTTTATCAAAGCCTATAAGTTTGCCATTAGTTAATCTTTTGCATATCTCAGTTGAATGACCTGCTCCACCTATAGTACAATCTACATAAACACCAGCGGGCTTAATATCAAGCCCGCTTAAAACTTCATTTAATAAAACTGGTGTGTGTTTAAATTCCATATTTCCTCTTATTGTATTTTATCCTTGTAAACCTTGCAAAAGGTCTTTAAAACTAACATCTTTATATGTTCCATCTTCGCCAGGTTGAACTACTGATGGGAACTTTTCTTGCAAATATCCAGTCATAGCATTAAATGTTTCGCCAAAAACTCCGCCATCGGTATAAGCATTTTCTTTCATAACATCAAGCATATTTCCAACATTTGTCAAATCTAAGTTTTCAAGTTTTACACTTTCTCCAGCAGAAGTTTTATCTTTATAGTCTTTATATACATCTACAAAACTGCCAACAACTTGAGCAACTTGATCTGCCTGCAAGCCTAAATCTTGAACTTTGGATAAATCTATGGAGATATTTGTGCCATTCAATAAACTATTGATAGAATTTGTTGCTAAACTTAAAAGTTGATTTGCAAGTTTTTGAGTTGACTTTGCAAGAAGCATAGATTCAACTAGGTTAGTTAATGTTTGACTATCAACTGCAAGTACAAGATTTTCTGCACCATTCTCTGCAAACAAAACTCTTAAACCTGTTTTATCTCCTATAGTCAAAGTTTGTAGTTGTTTTAAAATTTTGCTAAGTTGAGTTAAATCATTTTCCCAAAGTTGATATGTGTTAAGTTCGCTAAAGTCTATAACCCCACCTTGAAGTCCTTTAATCAACCCATCAACCAAAAGCGATTTAGTTGGCTCAACTTGATATAATGGCAAGATTACTTTTGTAAGGAATTTTTCATCCTTAATGCTTTGATTTGCCATAAATTCAAATATTTCTACAACTTCTATTGTGTTGTCTTTTAAAAGATCATACATTCCACTTTCGCGAATTAGATTCATTGAAGGAAGATATATTTCCTTAAAAAGTTTTGTATAAGT
Organism: uncultured Bacillota bacterium; assembly: GCA_947090235.1. Classification (GTDB taxonomy): domain Bacteria; phylum Bacillota; class Clostridia; order Christensenellales; family UBA1242; genus Caccovivens. The sequence goes on along the minus strand of CAMUNJ010000012.1, from coordinate 3,614 downwards.
GTCCACTGTTATAACTTGTCCATTTATATCTTTGACATCTTCTGTTGGAAGAGCAAACTTATTGCTTTCTAAAAGTTTGTCTACAACAGGCTTTCCTTCACTATTTACAAACAATGGATTATTTCTTAATAAATCAACCATAGAGCCAAGGTTTGTGAAAATTGAATCTAAGTTATATTCGTTATCTTTATTTAAAAGCACAAGAGGATCACTTAAAATTGAGTCTAATTCAACCTCATTCATAAGACTTTGAGCACTTCTCATAGCACTTGCAAGATTTTTTGCAACCCCTTCCCAAGTCTCATCTGTCCAAAGAGAAGTGTTAACAGAAACTCCTTGTTCCTCTTGCACAATCATATTCATAACTATATTTGCAAAAGGTTGAGCTCCTGCTCTAATTATATTCATATCAAATATTTTGACAAGTCCAGTCTGGAAACTTTCAAAATTGTTATCTTTAGAAAGAACATTAAAGATATTAACCAAAGATTTATCTTGTAATTGATTGATTTGATCAACAACTCCACTCTTGCTGAAATTCTTTATAACTTCATAAATATCTACAATATCATGAGTTAAAAATTTGTACATGTCGGTATTTTGATCAAGTGTTTTTCTAACTTCTTCAAGAATTTGAGTAAACTCGCCTAAATCTTCTGGCTTAATAAATGAATTATTATCAAAATTTTTGATAATATCTGTCAAGAGATCAACTGCAACTGTTTTATAAATTCCACTTTCAAGAATTTTATTTACAATAGGATCTATTTTTTCAAAGTTTAAGTTTGCAAAATTATAATCAAAATCTTCACTGCCTATTTTACTTACTTGATTGTAAACATCATAAATTCTCCAATAAGAATCTATTTCATTTCTAATTTTAACTTGTGTTCCTTGTATCTCTACCTTTGCATAGTAGTCAAATAATGCGTCGTCAAGTCCAAAAGCACCACCTAGAAAGCCAAAAGCCGAATTGTTGAATGCCTTTATACTATCAATTGCCTCTTGTGGTAAATTTTTAGCGATAAAATTCCCTGTCGTTAAATTACTATTGTCTGGCAAAGTATCGTCTATATTCTCAGCAACCATGCTTGCTTCAGGAGTTTCAATAAAATAGTTTCCTTCTGTGACTAAAGTCCCAGCAAGACCACACAATGAAGTGAATGGCATGATTGCAAATACACCAATAACAAGAGTTTTTACAACTCCAACAAGACCTCCAAACAAACGATGTTTTTTGGGTTTACTTCCGTCAGCATTTTTCTTATCTCTAAGAAAAGCAACTGCTACTATCTTATAAAAGATATACATAACAAACTGAACAGCCATCATCATAAGCAAGAAAACCACAACATTTAATATAGCGGCTGGCAAACCTGCAATTAAAGGCTCAAGATTTGGAGCACTTTGAATCAATGAAGAAATCTGATCAATATTCATAATTTCATCAACAAACATTTGGTTAAGAGTTTTAGTTATTTCTCCACTAGTAACTTGTATAGTTAAGATTGCATTTGTCACAAGCGTTGTGGTAAAAAAGGCTACAATTGCCCCAACAACTCCAAAAAGCAAATTGACTGCACTTTTTTTAACACCTCTCCAAAAGCCAATTAGAAAACCAATGACAAGCATAACAGCAAAACTTATATTTATAATAAGTGCGATCATAGCATAAGACATATACGCCCTCCTAAATTTATATATAATTATATATTAACTATTTTTTCAAAATTTTTCAAGTCATTTAAAAACAAAATTTCTTTTTAAACTAATTTAAGTATATTAATTTTACAAATTTTGATAAATTTCATAAAAAAAGAGTGATATATTCACTCCGATTTTTATTTATCTATCTTCTTTTTGTTCCATGTTCTTTTCCCACATTTAGGACACTTTAGATATCTACTTCTTCCCATATGCATAGAAAACAAAACTTCTTTATAACTTGGCACACGCTTGTATCCACAATTTCCACATTGATAATATCCTGCTTCTCTTTCTATTAGCAAAGTAAATATTAATCCAATCAAGAAAGATAAAGATCCAAATGTGACTAAAACTATTTTCCATGCCAACGGCTCAATTACATAAACCGAAAAGAAGATTGAAATCAAAAATATCAAACTAGACATAAAGCCAACAACATATTCCAGCGTTAGTAAATGTTTGGCATATCTTGCTTGCTGATTTTTTAGTGCAATCAAATTTTCTTCTGCATTAATCTTGTATTCTTCTTTGGATAAAAGTTTTCCTGACAAAAGTTCATTTGCAGAAATCTCTAAAACTTCACAAAGCAACAAAATTATTGATGTGTCTGGAAATCCTTTTCCACACTCCCATTTAGAAACTGTTTTTTCACTTACAAATATCTTTTCCGCTAATTTTGCTTGAGTCAAATTTTTTGCCTTCCTTCTCTCAGCAATGAACTCTCCTGTCTTAGTTAAATCCATAATATACCTCCACTGATAAATCTATTATATCATGAATTTAACAAGTTTTACTCCTACTATCCGTAGAGTTAGACAAAATTTGTATGCTAAATGATATTTTTTATAAAAAATTTATTTCAAATCCTTTGTTTTATTCAAATATTCATTATATTTAGGATAACTATCTCCAAGCATATCTTCCAATTCTTGCAACTTTTTCTTAGTTGAACTATCAAGTTTCTTTGGAGGCTCCGCCTTAACTGTGACAAACATATCACCATAATAATCTCTATTCAACGCTTTAACGCCTCTATTTTTTAACCTCATCACAGTTCCGCTTGCAGTGAGTTCTGGGATAGTCAAAGTATAATTTCCTTTTAAAGTAGGGATTTCTATCTTTCCTCCTAAAAGAGTAGTTGTAAATGGGATATACAAATCTAAATATATATCTATCCCTTTTCTCACCAACACTTTATGTGGAGCAATTGAAATACGAACATTGAGGTCGCCATTTATACCTTCACGCAGTGGTGCATTCCCCTCGCCTCGCATACGAAGCACTTGATCGTTATCTATACCTGCAGGAACTTTAAGTTTAACGGTTTTGCTAACCTTTTTGACGCCTTTCCCATTACAACTAACACATTTTTCTTTAACAATTCTACCAGTTCCATTACAACGCCCACAAAGTCCTTCTCTTATAGTTGTGCCAAACATAGTGTTTTGTTGAAAGCGAACTCGTCCGCTGCCTTTACAATCAGGACAGGTAGAAAATTCTTTACCACCTTTTGCACCTGTTCCATTACAGTCAGAACATTTATCTTGTTTGTTGACATTTATAAGTTTTTCGCAGCCAAAAACGGCTTCATTAAACTGAAGATTGATTTCTATATTGATATCTTGCCCGCGTTGTTGCACACGCTCTTGACCACCGCCACCAAAGGCAGAAAAGATATCTGAAAAAATATCTGAGAAACCTCCACCCCCAGAGAAGAAATCGCCAAAACCGCCTGCACCACCTCCAAACTGAGGGCCTTCAGCCGAGCCATATTGGTCATAATTTGCTCTTTTTTTAGGGTCACCTAAAACTTCATATGCCTCATTTATTTCCTTAAATTTATTTGCAGCTTCTTCAGTTTTGTTTAGGTCGGGATGATACTTTTTTGCAAGTCTACGATAAGACGA
>CAMUNJ010000011.1 GCA_947090235.1 uncultured Bacillota bacterium | reverse complement strand
TTGTAGTTTGGACTGATACAATAGATAGTCAAGCATATTTCAATATTGCTCCAACACAAAATGGTGTAGTTTTGTATCCAGACCTTGTAAAAGTTAAGATTGACCTTAATAATGGAACTGTTATCGGCTATGATGCAACATCATATTTCACAAATCATACAACTCGCCAACTTGAAAGTGCTTCATATAGCCAAGATAAGGCAAGAGCGAGAATACCAGAAAACTTTGTTATCAAAAGTGAAAGGATTGTGCTTGCCCCGCTTGATTATAATCGAGAAGTGTTATGTTTTGAGTTTGCTTGTGATAATGATAATAATGAATATTATTTCTATATTAATGCAAAAACAGGACAAGATGAAAATATTCTTCGTGTTATTCAAACCGAAAATGGGAATAAATTAATGTAAAAAAGTGGCTTGGCCACTTTTTTGTTGAAAGTGTATTTGTCAAATAATCCCCCAAACGCGGAAAGCCGAATAAATTTATAAAATTAATATTATTTGCTTGACGCGGGAGGGGGATTTTCTGTTATAATTTATTTATATAAAAGTTGGCATTTAAAATATTTTGATAAAGGGATTTATTATGGCAAAGGTAAACAAAAAATTAATAATTTTAATGATTCTTGTGTCAACAATTTTTTTTGTTGCTTTTGGGTCGGTTTTTGGCAGTTTATATAACAATCCTCTAAATGATTTGGCAGGTGAAACAGGAGATATTCCAACATTAGATGATTTTGATTTTCCTACTCCAACAAATGATATGTATTGGGATGAAACAGATGAAATTATGACTTTGATAGATTATTATTCTAATCTTGCTGAAGGGTCTACAGAATTGCCAGAAGATGTTTGGCAAGGAACTGGAACTTTGAATGACCCATTTTTGATTTCGTCAGCAAAGGATTTGGTCTGGCTAGGTGTTATTTGTAATGGAGGCACTGCAAAAATACAAACAACATATTTTGCAAATAAATATTTTAAACAAACTTGTAATATAGACTTGTCGGAATTTTGGTGGGAGCCTATCGGAGGCTATAATACAAGAGTTAAATTATCAAGTGGTGGCACAAATGTATTACATCATAGAATATCAGGAACATATGACGGCAATGGTTATGAAATTTCTGGTGTATATACAAATTCAAATGAAAGAACTTGCACTCATTTGTTTAAAGGTGCAAATGCTACATATTCTACATCTGGATTTCAAAAAATAGCAGTTGGTTTGTTTGGATCAAAGACTGGAAAAGAAATTTGCAATCTTGGTGTAGTAAATTCTTACATAAAAGGGCAAAATTATACTGCTACAAATTATGTTGGTGCAATATCAGGTTATCAAGGAACAATCAAAAATTATTATTCAAATGCAAGTGTTGTTGGCAGTTATTATGTTGGAGGGATTGGTGGATATACACCTATTGCAAGCAATTGTAGTTTTTCTGGACAAGTTATAAGCCTAGGGAATTATGCTGGAGGAATTGCAGCAGTTGCAGTGGATGCGATAAATTCTTGTTATAATACAGGCAATGTTATAAATTATAAAGGGGCTGCAGGAGGGATTGTTGGTCTTGCGGGGGCTAATGTTAATTATTGCTATAATACCGGAGAAGTGACTGGAGTGAATAATGTTGGTGGAATAACAGCATATACTGGCACAACTGCAAAATCAATAAAATCATGTTATAATACTGGAGTTATCAAAGGTAGTAGCAATTATGTTGGTGGGATATCTGGTTATGGATATTCAAATTTAACAAATTGTTATAATAAAGGCGTTGTTGAGGGAGTTGATAGTGTAGGAGGCTTAGTAGGTTATCGTGCAAACACCATAAGAAATTCATATAATGTTGGGCAAGTTGTTGGACAAACTAATGTTGGGGCATTGATTGGCAATGTCAATACAACTATGGATCATTGTTATTTTGGTGGGGATTGCGATTTAGAGTTTGGTTTAGGCAGTTCTACCCAAGAAAAAGGCATCAAATTTACTCAACCAATGGCTGAAACAGTGAAAAATATTACATGGTATTTGGAAGAAGATAATTGGAATTATGATAGTGCTGCAAATATTTGGGATTTTACTTATTGGAGGATTGACGAAAACAAAAATGATGGTTTCCCATATTTGGGAGGAAATACAACTTGGAAAAACAGCAAAGAAATTACAAATTTAATCTCTTCTGGTATAGGCGTAAATCATTTTAGTGGTGCAGGCACTCAAACAAATCCATATTTAATAAACAACGAACTAGACTTTGCATGGTTGGGATCTGGCCAATTTAGCACATCTGGATTGTACTTTAAACAAACACGAGATTTGGATATGGCTAAATATGCTTGGCAAACCATTGGTTTTTATGGTATTTATGATGGCGATTTCCATTCTATTTCGGACATATATCTCGCTTCTTCTAGCAATGCTGCTCTGTTTACTAATGTGGGTGGTTATAATGATTCAGATGGGAATGCTATGCCTAGCAAGATTTTAAATTTAACATTAAAAGATTCACAAATAATTGCACAAACAAGTTCTCGTGAAGTAAGTGTTGGCGGAATTGCTGCTAGATGTGGCAATGTTTTGATAGAAAATTGTACCAACGAAGCCTATATTTTTGCTATGGGGCAAGATGGAGTTGTGGAAATGAAAGCCGGAGGTATTGCAGCATTTGGTGAGATTGGTTCTGGTGGTATAGTAAAAAATTGCATCAATAAAGGGTACATTCGTGCTGAGGGATACCGTTATCTAGGTGGTATTGCTGGAGTAGGAGTAAGTGTTGAAAACTGCAAAAATTATGGTGAGATATTTTCTAAATCACTTGATAGTGTTGGTGGCATAATAGGTTTGGCAGAAAGGTCTAGCCTTGTGATAAATTGTGAAAATTATGGTAAAGTGACTTCTGTATCTTTTGTTGGTGGTATTGCGGGTACTGGAGGATTTATAAATGTTTCAAAGCCCGTTGGTGCAGTGGAAAATTGTACTAATTATGGAAAAGTTGTAGGTATTGAATCAAGTGAAAATATGCCATATGTTGGTGGGGTATTAGGCAGAACCTCATATGTTGGTCAAAATTTATTAAATTATGGAGAAGTTGAATCTTTTGGCAAGGCAGGTGGAATTCTTGGACTTTCTTATGGAACGAGCCCTAGATTAAGCAATATAATTAATTATGGCAATGTCAAAGGTCGTCTTTTAGTTGGTGGAATTGTCGCCGAATGTCCAGATATTGAAGTTAGCAATTGTATAAATTATGGAAATTTAGAAAACACAAGTGAGGATGCCAGTGTGGCTGCAATAGGAGGCATTGTTGGGCAAGGCAAAAAAGCCATAAATTGCATCAATTATGGAAATATCACCTGTGCTATTGATGATTTGACTAATTTTGGAGCAATATTAGGTAAATCACCAGAAAATGTAGTTTCTACTTTAACAAATTGTTCTTCAAAGGGCAGCAGTAATGTTACTGGTTTAAAATTTAGTGGGGAGGATTCTTCTGTTAGAATAGATTCTTGCTTTGCTATTATAAATGAAGACAAGATTTATTCAAGCGGCACTTTTGTAGATTTTGGTCTATGTCCAGGATATTTTCGGGATATTCCAGCACAGAAATCTTTGTTCTGGTTGGCAAATGGTGCACCTGATTTTGAAATACAATATTTTATAGATAACGATTTTCGTTTACTTGCATAAATTATAAAAATCACGCAAAAGCGTGATTTTTTGTTGTATTTTAACTTTTTTCTACAAAAATTGGGTATTGACACTCTGGTTGCTTTGTTGTATAATTTGACTAGGAGAAATTATGAAAAAATTTTGTCTTAGTTTAATTTGTTTTGTCGTCCTACTTTTTGTGGGATTTTCTACATATTATATTGTCCGCAACAACGAAACTATCGCCTATACGGTTAGTGATCGTGATGTTATTTATTTAAACATTGGCGAGACTATCTCATCACCTGTAATTCACGAAAACAAGGCATCTAGCACAAAAATAGATGTTAGTATGTCCAACTCTAATGTTGTTTATGATGCTGCGGCTAATACTTTTTTTGCTAGCAAGACTGGAAGCACAACAATTGCTTGTGTTCCATCAAATGCAAATTTTTCTTCTATAACCTTTACTATCAAAATTGGTGACGGCTCTATAAATCATCCTTATTTTATTAGAAACGAAGACGATTTACACAAAATTGGACAAGGTGATTGGTCTTTATCTTCAAACTATCAACTTGTGTCAGATATAACATTAACTAAACAATTTAAGTCCATCGGTGACGACCGAAGTGCATTTTTAGGCAGTTTATTTGGTGGCGAATCTATGTATTCTATTTCTAATCTCAAGATATTCTCAGATTCTAAGAGTGCTGGTTTTTTTGCCAATCTTGGGTCTTCTGCAAAGGTAGAAAGGATTAGATTTAAAGATGTTTCTCTTATTGGTAATTACAATTATGCAGGCCTTATCGCAGGCAAGAGCAGTGGATTTATTGGACAAGTTAGCGTAGAAGGCGGAGAAATTATAAATTCGTCAAGCAATGGATACACTGGTGGCATTGTTGGTTTCAATGAGGGGATTGGCGGTAATGGTCAAATATCTCTAATTTCTTTTAATGGGGAAATCCAAGCAAATAATTTTGCAGGCGGATTAGTTGGTTACAACAAAGGCGGAATCGTTGACAACTGCAAAATGACAGCAGATATTAAACTTCTTTCTTCAAACTCAATTTTTGGAGGTGTTGTTGGAAAGAGCGAATACAACACTTTTGAATATGATGGCAACAATAAATATGCTAATGCAAGATATATAAACATAATCACTATTTTAAATAAAGTTGGTGGTCTTGGAACATATTATACAATTTTAGGTCAATCTACTGTTTTGGATAATAATCTTAGCACTTATACTTATTATGACATGATATTATCTTGTTCTTCTAATATATTTCAGCCATTAGGCAGCAGCGGCAATGATTATAAATTGGAAAACAATGCGTCTACTAGTGTTAATTATTATGCAAATTTAACTCCAGATCAACTTATAGATAAAAATAGTTTCACAAAACCTGCAGGTTCTTCTTGGGATTTTGTTTCCAATGCAGACGAAGATAAAAAGCCAACTTGGCTTGTAAACAGAGATACAATCATACAAATAAACTATGAAAATACAGATTATCCAAAACTTCCTGCTTCTGTAAATGGCGAAATTGAGGAAATTACTACAGTATCTGCTATCAAAAATGCACTCGACCTTTTAAGAAAATATCCTAATGCTAATTTTGCTTTTAGAGTAGTTTCGCATTTGAATTCTAAAGGCGAAGTTGTAGATACTTTTAACTTGAACTATGGTGATATGGAAATCACTCCAATTGGAAGTCAAGAAAAACCTTTTATAGGCAAATTTATCGTTGATAGTGATGTAAGTTTAATTATTCAAAATTATAAAATTTCTAGCGATTCCTATTCTAGTTTCTTTGCCGTAGCACAGGGCAGAGATACACTGATAGAAAATATTACTTTTAGTAATGGCACTTATACAGGAGACAAAATAGGCGGAATTGTTGGTTTAAACGATGGAGCAACAATAAACAACTGCAAAATAGAAGGCTTTAATTTTGATGCTACAGGACTTGCAGGAGGAATGGTTGCAATCAACAAAGGAACTATTAGTGCTACTGAAAACTTTAATGCAGGAGCAGATTCTGTTATTAATAGTGACGACTTGAAAATTAATATAAACAACATAACTCAATCAGAATTAGTTTTAGCAAACATTGCTGCAGAAAATTATGGAAAAATCAGCAATCTAGAATTAAATCAATTTAAAATTTCTTTCTTATTAGAAAAGGGAGATAAACCAACATATTTAGGTGGCGTTGTGGGCAAGCAATACTCTGGCGAAATAGATGATTGTCGAGTTTATGGTATGGGAATTAATTTTGCAGAGAGGATGACAGGTTCATCTTATACTGGTCAAATAGTTGCCTATCTTGATGGTGGTGTTGTTAAAAATAGTTTCACGACCGGAGGAGAGATAAAATTACCAACTGCTTTTGAAACCACTATTGGTGGAATAGCAGGGTTTATAGGTAGTAATGGTGTTGTTGAAAATTGTCTTTCTAATGGTAAATTTGAGGCTAGATATGCAGGTGGAATCGCAGGTGTACAATATGGAATTATAAACAAATCAGCCGTTTCAGAACAAACTATTATTAGTGGTGATAAAGTTGGTGGACTAGTTTATGATTGCCGAGGGAATATAAGAAATTCTTATTCATTGGCTTCTTTAACAGGCTCTTCTATCGAAGCAGGATTTGCAACATATTTAAATGATGGAGCAAGCATCAGATTCTGTTACAATTATTGTGCTTATACAGGCGCTGGAAAAGGATATTGCGAAAGTGCCACACCATTTAGAAGCAGCAAGGGCAATCGCGAATTTATAAATAATATTATAGTAGGGGAAAATGTTGAAGAGGAAATTTTTATTTTAGGAGACATTTTTATAAAAAATGCTATCCAGCGTGATGGAGTCAAACAAGTTGCAATACAAACTAATAGTATGGGTGGCAAGGGATCATATATGATAGTTGCAAGCGAAGTTGCATTGGGAAGTGGATTATTTCAAGAATTTGTAGATAGAGGATTTGATAGTAATATTTGGGAAATTAACAGAAAAACTTTAGAAGAAAAAACAAAAGATGCTGTTGAAACATTTAATAAAAAATATGATGAATTTAACGAACAATTAAAGGCAAGTCTAGATGAAATTAAAAATCCAGATGAAATTACTCAGCAAGTTATAACTTATTTAAAGAACTCTAAAATTACAGGTATCTCTTTAATACAAGAAATTGAATATTATCTTACAATTACTAATTTACCAGTTGTTCCTGACTTTTATAAATTTAATATACAAATTTCTTTTGAAGATCTTTTTAATAACGAATTGACTACAAAGGAAAATGAGTTGAAGGAAGAGGGAGCAAGTGAAGAGGTTATTTTAGCAGAACTTAATAAAATTAGAGAAAATCATAATAAGATTAAAGGAGAAGTTTTTAAATATTTAGAGCCTGTTACAGACAATGTTTTCCCTAATAGTGGAAAAGTTACTTACGAATTAGAAGAAAATTTAGATGTAGGCATTTGGACATTAAAGATAGATATTCCAACAAACGTTAAAATAAAGTAAAACAAGTATAAAAAAGACCGAAGCAATCGGTCTTTTTTTAGTCATGAATTATTCAGCGGCAGAAACTTTGTTGTATTCTTCCATAATCGCTGTTCTAATAAGTTCACGGGTTTCTGTGTTGATTGGATGAACGATATCTTTGTATTCGCCTTCAGGAGTTTTTCTTGATGGCATTGAAATGAAAAGACCGTCTTTTCCAAGGATAATTTTGATGTCATGAACTACAAAGCAATCTTCAATAGTGATTGAAGCAACTGCTTTAAGTTTAGCATCGTCCTTTGAAACCATTCTTACTCTAACATCTGTGATTTTCAAGTCCTTATACCTTCCTTTTTTAAGTTTTCTTTCGCTTATAATTTTTAAGCCTAATTATATAATACTATTTTTTATAATTTTTACCAAATAATTTTAAATCTTTTATAAATTTTTTTATAGATTTACTCTTTCTTGGCAACATTAGCCAAGTTTTTTTCATAAATTCTAATATGGTTTACAATTTTAATGGGGTCAAAGTTAATTTTAAAGTTTTCGAAGCAAGGGGTGATACTGCAAACAAAACACCGCTTTTATTATTACATGGTTGGGGATGCGATAGTAGAATTTTTGAAAATTTTATTTATTTAATACCTAATAGAAAGATTATAGTCTTGGATTTTCCGCCTTTTGGAGAAAGCAATGTAGAGCCAAATGGATGGAATGTTTTTACATATGCCAACATGGTTTTAGGACTTTGTCAACATTTAAATATCAAAAAAGTTGATGTTTTAGGACATTCATTTGGTGGGAGAGTGGCAATAATTTTAACCTCTTTGAGAAGCGACTTTATAAATAAGTGTATTTTGGTTGATAGTGCTGGTCTTAAACCTCGACATGGACTTAAATATTATGCAAAACTTTATTATTATAAGTTGGCAAGATATTTTGGCTTTATGTTTAGCCGAGCAGGCTCGGCTGACTATCAGGCTTTATCCTACGAAATGAAAAAGGTTTTTGTTTCTATAGTCAATCAGCATTTGGATGATTATCTACCTTTAATAAAGAAAAAAACTTTAATCATTTTTGGTGAAAACGATAAAGAAACTCCAGTTTATATGGCTCATCGGTTACATAAAAATATTGAAAATAGCAGGCTTGAAATTATTAAAGGTGGGGGACATTTTTGCTTTTTGGATAATTTGTTGACATTTTATCGTTTAGTAGATGAATTTTTGGAGGAATAATGATTTATTTTTTAGCATGTTTTTTTAGTGTTTTGATACCATTTTGGAGTTATTTATTTTATAAAACATATCAACTTAGCGGTTATCGAACAGCAGACTTTTTTAATATTATTTTTACTAAAGGCTTAGCTTTTGGTGATAAAAATAAGTTGAAATTTACAAAAAGAATGATTAGAGCAATATTTGTTCATGTGATTATATGTTCAATTTTACTTTTCTGCATTTTTATATTTGTTAAAACGCCAGGGATTATATTTTTAGATGTCTTGATGGTGTATATATTTTCGCCACTTTTATTGATTGTTGCACATATTTGCATACTACCAATTGAAAGTTTGATCAAAGTTTATTATATAAAAAAAGCAAAGAAAAAACTTTCACAAAAAACCGTTAAAGTTATTGGAATAACAGGTTCTTTTGGAAAAACAAGTACAAAAGATATTTTAACTTGTCTTCTAGAAAAAAGTTTTAAAATTTGTAAAACTCCGTTAAATTACAATACAGAAATGGGATTGACTCGTACAATACTTGAAAATCTTGATGATGAGGATTTTTTAATAGCCGAAATGGGGGCAAGGCATATTGGTGATATTAGAAAATTATGTAGTATTGCTAGACCTGATTATGTTGTTTTAACAACAGTTGGCAATCAGCATTTAGAAACTTTTGGCAGTTTAGAAAATATAGAAAAAACCAAAAGTGAAATTATAGAATATTCAAATTACGATGCAGCAATTTTTGTTAATTGTGATAGTCCATCTTCAAACAGGATTTATCATGCTTGCAGAAAAAATAAATTTGCAACTTGTCGTTTTAATACATACGCATATGCGACAGAAATCATATATAGCAGACATGGAAGTAAATTTATTTTAAATTTAGATGGAGATAAATTGCAAGTTTCAACAAAACTTTTGGGAAGATGCAATGTAGATAATATCGTCACAGCCTCTGCTCTTGCATTTTATTTGGGTGTAAGTAAAAAAGATATAGTTGATGCAATCAAAGATTTAAAGCCATCACCACATAGACTAGAACTTATTGAGAACAACAAGATTTGTGTGCTTGATGACGCATATAATTCCAACTTGACAGGGGCACAAGAAGCACTTAATGTTATGTCGACATTTAAGGGACGAAAGATTGTAATAACTCCAGGTTTGGTAGAAATGGGTAGTGAAGGAAGTTCATCAAATTTTAAACTCGGCTCATATATTGCGGACATTGCTGATTATGTGATTATTATGAACGAGGTTAACAAAAATTTTATTCTATCTGGATTAATTTCGCATAATTTTGATAGAAAAAAGATATTTTTTGCCTCAACTAGGGATGAACAAAAAAAGATACTTGCAACTTTAACTTGTGAAGAATGTGTTATTTTATTTGAAAATGACCTACCTGATAATTATAGATAAAAAGGAGAGAAAATGAAAAATATTTGTGTAATTTTTGGTGGAAAAAGTGTTGAACATGATATTTCTATTATAACGGCAATGCAGGTTTTGTCTCATCTTCCTAAAGGATATAATTTTATTCCTGTTTATGTTGATAGAGATAATCATTTTTGGCTGGCTGACAATTTAGATAAGGCACAAACATTTTTAGATTTTTCAAGGAATGTTAAAAATAAAAGGGCTTGTTCGTTTGTTGCTGGAGCCAGCAGATTGACTGAAGTCAAAAAGGGAAAATTTAAAAAAAGTTGCTTTGTGCATGGAGCAGTTTTATGTTGCCATGGCGGAGATGGAGAAGGCGGTGCATTGCAAGGAATGCTAAAACTTTGTAAAATTCCTTATACAAGTCCAGACTTTAAATCTAGTGCTATTTGCATGGATAAAATTTTATCTAAATTAGTTCTAAATTCAAAAGACATTAAAACTATAGATTTTGTAGATTTTTATTATCAAGATTTTATTGAAAATAAATCATATTATATAGATAAGATTGAAAGTAAACTTGGCTATCCTTTAATTATAAAGCCTTCTAGACTTGGCAGTAGTGTAGGTGTGCACATATGTGCAAACAGAGAAGAATTATATAATGCTCTTGAAATTGCAAAAGAATATGACTCAAAGATTTTAGTAGAAAAGTATCTATCTTCTTGTAAAGAGTTTGCATGTGCATGTATGCAAATAAATGGCAAACCATTTATTTCAAAAGTAGATGAAATAAGTAAAAAAGATATATATACTTTTCAAGATAAATATTTATCTAAAAAGGTTGAGACAAAAAAAGTTAATAAAACTTTGGAAGAAGAAATCAAGAAACTAACTATAGATGCATATAGATATTTAGAATGTTCAGGGCTTGTCCGTGTAGACTTTTTATATAGTCCTAAAGAACATGATTTGTATGTTTGTGAAGTTAATACAATCCCAGGCTCGCTTGCTTTCAATCTCTTTGAAGGAGTTTCTTTTAGTGACCTAATTGCCAATTTAATAGAAAACTCTTTGCAAGAAAGTGAAAAGCAAGATAGCCATATTTATTCGTTTACTAGCGAAGCAATAAAACATTATATTACAATCAGTAGCACGAATAAACTTGCAAAATAATGAATAAATATACAAACGCAAATAAGGAGAGGTATGTTAGGAAGTAAAGTTTTTGAAGGTATTATAACAGAGCAACAATTGCAAAACTTGCCAGATAGATATATAAGCAGAGTAGTAGCAAATTCTTCTGGGGTTGAAGATGGCGATGTTTTTGTATGTTTAAAGGGTGGCAGATTTAATGGGCGAGACTATGTTGCCGAGGCTTTAGAGAGGGGGGCTTCTTATATAGTCTGCGAAGAAGATTTAGGCATAAACAATCAAGTTGTTGTTGAGGACTCAAGAACTGCTTTTTCTCTTTTATGTAAAAATTTAAGTGAAAAAGCATGTGAAAAACTAAAAATTATAGGCATAACTGGTACAAATGGTAAAACAACGACTGCAAATGTTTTGGGAGAAGTTTTACAAAGTTTAGGTGAAAAGGTTGGAGTTATTGGCACTTTAGGAGTCAAATATAACAATAAAAGCATTGATACAGGTTTCACAACTCCTGATCCTGATATTTTGCATAGGATTTTTGCTGATATGGTTAAATGTGGGGTTGAATATGTAGTTATGGAAGTTTCTGCCCATGCTTTGGCTTTAAAAAAATTAGAAGGAGTGCAATTTGATTTAGGAATATTGACAAACATTACTCAAGATCATTTGGATTTTTTCAAAAATATGGAAAATTATGCAAATGCAAAACTCTCATTTTTTAATAGCAAATATTGCAAAGCAGGAATAGTTTGTGCAGACAATAATTATTCTAGACGACTTATAGATAATCCTAATGTTGATATTCCAATATTTCCATATGGCATAGACAATCCCGGAGAATGTTTTGCAATGTCGATAAAAGAAGGAGTTGGTGGCAGTAAATTTTTAGTAAACTGCTTTGATGAAGTTTGCAACATAGAAAGTAATCTTATAGGAAGATTTAATATAGAAAATCTTTTAGCAGTTATAACAGCATGCTCAATTGAAGGATATAGTCTAAAAAATGTAGCAAAGAGTATTAGAAATATACAGCCCGTTGAAGGAAGAGTAAATGTTATAAAAGCAAATGGAATCAATATTATTATAGACTATGCTCATACTCCGGATGGACTTGAAAATCTACTCAAAACAGCAAAGAGAATAACAAAAGGCAGATTAATATCTCTTTTTGGATGTGGAGGCAATAGAGATAAGGCTAAACGTCCTATTATGGGCAGCGTTGCAAGTAAATATAGTGATCATGTTATCTTGACTAGTGACAATCCAAGAAACGAAGACCCTAGTCAAATTATAAGTGACATTGTTAAAGGTGTGAATGGCAGTTATGAGATTGTTTGTGACAGGGCTTGTGCAATAAAACAAGGATTTTTTAAATGTGGAGAGGGCGACACATTGGTTATTGCTGGCAAGGGTGCAGAAACAACTCAAGAAATAAATGGCAAGAAAAAGCAATTTAGCGACTATGAAGAAGTATATAAAAACATAAAGTTGCGTAATAGTATATTAGGGGAAAATTCATGAATATAGTTATCAAATATCTTGCTGTTTTTTTAACAAGTCTTGTTGTTGGGGTGGTATTAGGATTTCCAGTCTTAAAAATTTGTCATAAACTCAAATTTTCACAGACTATACTCCACTATGTGGACAAGCACGCTGGCAAAAGTGGAACTCCAACTATGGGAGGTTGGATTTTTATCTTGGCAAGCATAATTGGCTCTGCAATCTTTCTTAGAGGGGATTATTTTTGGTGTGTTCTTATCCTTTTAGTCATGCTTTTTTATGGGCTACTTGGTTTTCTTGATGATTTTATTAAAATTCGTTTTCATCAAAACGAGGGATTAAAACCTTATCAAAAAATTATTGGACAAGTTGGCATTTCTTTGGTTATAGCATTGTATGTCTATTTTAAGGTTGGAACAAGTTTAGATTTATTTGGTTTGAAACTTGATTTAAGTTTTTGGATAATTCCTTTTATTATTTTCTTTTATGTTGCAGTCACAAATTCAGTAAATTTGTTGGATGGATTGGATGGGCTTTGCGGAAATGTCAGCGGTGTTTATCTTTTATTTATGGGTGTTATTCTTGCCTTGATGGGAGGTGTGAATGGCAATATTGCATTATTGTGTTTTGCTATGGTTGGCGGACTAGTTTCATTTATCCTCTTTAATGGTTTTCCAGCCAAGATTTTTATGGGTGACACAGGCTCTTTAGCACTGGGTGGATTTATTGCCTCGGTTGCAGTATTTTCTGGAACAGAGTTGATTTTGCCAATAATAGGACTTATGTATGTGCTTACTGCTTTATCCGACATATTACAAGTTTTGCATTATAAGCGGACACACAAAAGAATTTTTAAAATGGCACCACTTCATCATCATTTTGAAGGCTTAGGTGTGCATGAAAATCGCATTGTCACAATATATATAGTAATAACAATGGTTTTAGGGATGAGTTCCTTAATCGGCTATTTGTTTGCTTTAGGAGTTGTGTAAAATGAAGATTGCCAAAAAGGTTTTAGTTTATGGAATGGGCTTGTCTGGGCAAGCAGTATGCAAACTTTTGCATAAGCATGGAGTTTGTGTTAGTTTCTATGATGATGAAAATCGTTTTGGCAATTTTTTTAATTTTGATAAAGAGCCAACTCATCATAGTTATGATATGGTTGTTGTTAGTCCAGGGGTAAAGGTTATTGGGAATCAAATAATCTCTCATTTTGTTATCAACAAAACGCCTATTTATAGTGAACTTGATATTGGCTTTATGTTTTGTAGAGGCAAGTTTATAGGCATAACAGGGACAAACGGCAAAACTACAACGACCTCGCTTGTTGGAAGGATATTTAATGAAGCGGGCAAGGATAATATTGTTTGTGGAAATATTGGTCTTCCAATAGCGTCCGTCTGTGAAAAAGCGGGTAGTAAAACTTTTATGATATGTGAAGTGTCAAATTTTCAACTAGAACTTAGCAGAGTTTTCTCATGCCAAACTGCTTGTATTTTAAATATTGCTCCAGACCATTTAGATAGGCATGGAAGCATGGCAGAGTATGTTAGGGTAAAGAGAAAAATTTTGTCCAAGAAGGGCTCTCAAAAAGTGATATTAAATTTTGACGATGAATATTCTAGAGCTTCAAAAATTTGCAAGAAAAATATTTATTTTAGCAAAAATATATTAAATAAAGGTGTTTTTGTTAAAAATAACGCTATTTATCACAATAAAACAAAAATAATTTCGCTAAACGATATCCCACTTTTGGGAGAAAAGAATTTAGAAAATGTGCTTGCTGCGGTTTCAATTTCGCTTGCAAACAAGATAAAACCTAGATATATAAAATCGGCAATAATGTCTTTCAAACCACCTGCACATAGGCTTGAGTACTTGGGCAAATATAATGGGGCTATTGTATATGACGATAGCAAGGCTACTAATCTTCCTTCAGTGGAGGGTGCGTTAAAGGCTTTGAATGGTGGGAATATCTTGATTCTTATGGGTGGGCGAAACAAGGATTTAGATTTTGACGAATTTTTTAGAAAGGGCTATAAACTAACTCAAGTTTTATGTTTTGGTGAGGCTGGACAGGAAATTTATGATTCTGCAAAACGACACAATTATGATGCCTTACTATTTGACAAAATGATTGATGCATGTGAATATGTGAAAGAATGTGCAGTTGAGAATATGATTATACTTTTAAGCCCTGCCTGTGCAAGTTTTGATGAGTTTGCCTCTTATGCAGTTAGAGGTGAACAATTTAAGGAGTATATATTTGGAGAAGCAAAAATCACGCAAAAGGATTGATTTAAGTTTCAATTTTAAAAGTAGTAATTTTGACGGAAAAAGTTTTTCTGTCTTTTTGCTTGTTTTAATTCTTGTTTCATTTGGTTGTTTGATGGTGTATAGTGCATCATATTATTCTGCCCAGCATCATTACAACAATCAGTACTTCTTTTTGTTTAAACAGATTTTTGGTGTTGTGTTAGGTTTGTTTGCTTTAGGATTCTTTTACTTTTTCGATTATCATAAACTTGCAAAATTAAAGATCCCAATTGTTATTATCAGTCTAATTTTGCTTGTTCTTGTATTTATTCCCGGACTCGGTGTCGAAAGTTATGGAGCAAAACGCTGGGTTTCTATTTTAGGTATTTCTATTCAACCATCAGAGATTGCTAAATTTGCTCTTGTGATTTTTTCGGCAAGTTATATGGCAGATAATCATGATAAGATAAAAACTTTTAAAGGATTATTGCCAATTCTTGGTGTAGCAGGTATCTTTTGTCTTCTTATTATGTTAGAGCCTTCCATGAGTGTGACAATGTGCATATGTTTTGTAACCTTGTTTATGTTGATAATAGGTGGAATTAGCAAAAAGCATACATTGATGTTTTCTATTCCTGCTGCTATGGCTGTTCCTTTATTGATAGTTTTAGAGCCTTATAGATTAAAACGCCTTATGGCTTTTATTGACCCTTGGAAAAGTCCACAGGGAGAGGGATTTCAACTTATTCAATCGCTTTACTCTTTGGGATCAGGCGGATGGTTTGGAACTGGACTTTTCAATTCTCGTCAAAAATTTTTATTTTTGCCTTTTGCCGAAAGTGACTTTATTCTTTCCATTATTGGAGAAGAAATTGGTTTTGTAGGCGTTATAATTTTGATGGCTGTATATTTGTCTTTAGTTATTCTTTTAGCAAAAATTGCTTTAAATGCAAAAGACAGGTTTGGGTGTATGCTTGTTTGTGGAATTGCGTTTATAATAGGTGTTCAAACACTTTTAAACATTGCAGTTGTGACTGGCTCAATTCCTCCAACAGGTCTTCCTCTTCCTTTTATCTCAAGTGGAGGAACTTCTGTATCTGTTTTTATGGGGGCAATAGGGATTGCATTAAATGTGCGAAAGCAAAGTAAAATAAAATCACTATAAATTACCTTTTTTCATAAAATGATATATGGCAAAATTTTTTATTAATGGTGGAAAAAAGATAAAGGGCGAGATAGAAGTGGAAAGTGCCAAAAATGCACTTCTTCCAATTTTATCGGCTTGTAATTTGATAGATGGCAAGATAAGGATTGCAAAAGTTCCTAAGTTTTTGGATATCTTGGCAATGTGCGACATTTTGCAATATTTAGGTGGAAATGTAAAATGGGAAGAAGACAATTTATGTATTGATATGTCTTCTCCCAAAAAACATGATGTTCCTAATTTTTTGGCAGATAAAGTTAGGGCTTCTATTTTTATGCTTGGCCCAATCTTAGCAAGACAAAAAAAGGTTAAGATTGCATATCCAGGAGGTTGTGATATTGGACTAAGACCAATTGACCTTCATTTGTCTGGGATGCGTGCATTGGGAGCCAAAGTTGTTGAGAAAAATGGGTATATTTATTGTGACGGAAGCAACATGAAGGGTGGAGATGTTATTTTAAACTTTCCAAGTGTTGGAGCAACAGAAAATATTATGATGGCTGCCGTTTTAACTAAGGGGCGAACAAGGATATATAATTGTGCAAAAGAGCCAGAAGTAGTTGACCTTCAAAATTTTTTAAATGCCTGTGGTGCAAAGGTGTACAATGCAGGTTGTTCTGTTATCGAAATTGAGGGGGTTG
>CAMUNJ010000010.1 GCA_947090235.1 uncultured Bacillota bacterium | reverse complement strand
TTACTTTTGATGGTAATAATTGGGTTGATACGAATGGAATTGTTTGGCATGTATTCGATGGGAAGAATAGTGAAGAAGATGCCAGAAAATATATTATAAAAAATAACATTGATTTATCTAGTGGAACAAATCCTAGAATTATAATAAAGAAGCTAGACGATGAGTTTTATCAGTTGGGGTTAGGTCCTTTTACACTAAATACTAGAAAAGAAATGCTTAGAAGACTTATTGAGACACAGGCAAATCTTGAACATAAGCATCAATTAATCAAGCCGGAAGAGTTGATAGAAATTCAAAAATTATGGTATGAATCTGGAGATCTAGAAAATTCTGTTGAGAAAATTTATAAAGCATTTTATAAAGATGGATTTACAATTGAAGCAGATGATGTTGCTCTATTTGCAAATGATGATCTTGGCTTATTGACTAGTGTTTGCGTTGAAAATGAATTTGATTGTGATCTATTTATGCGACTTTTAGAAATTGAAAAAACATATGCAGGGTATACTAGCAGGGTTGATGCACAAAAATCTATAAAAAGTAAACTTAGCCAAGAATATCTTATGTTTAAAGATAAAGGAGATTCTAATGAAGATAAGTTCTATTAAACTAAAAAATATCGGCCCGTATAAAGGAGAAGCTAATTTTAACTTTGATACATCAGAAGATCGCAATATAATATTGATCGGCGGAAAGAATGGAACTGGTAAAACAACATTGCTTAATTCAATAAAAATTGGATTGTTTGGATGTTTTTCTTTTGGTTTTAAAAATGAAAATTTAACGTACTTAAATTTTATAAAAAACATGCTCAATTATCAGACAAGGGATGAAAATCTATCCTATATTGAAATAAACTTTGAATTTATAGAGCATTATAAAATTCAAAATTATACGATTCACAGGGAATGGACTCTTGTTAAAGATGATGTTGATGAGAAATGTAAAATTTATAGAGATAAGAAGTTGTTAAATGCTTATGATGCTCTTGAGTTAGAAAACAAAGTTAGGGCTTTAAGCTCTCCGGCACTAATAAATTCTTTTATTTATGATGGAGAAAAAATAAGCTCAATAATAGAAAATGGACGTCTTGAGTTGTATATAAAAGATGCGTTTAATAGTATATTCAATATTGATTTATTAGATCAATTAAGTAATGATCTAACATCCTATATGGTTAAAAGTTATAAAACGGATAACAAGTCAATAGAATATGAGATCTCATTGTTATTAAACAAATTAAATTTTGTAAAATCTGATATTAAGACATTTGAAAAAAATATTGCAGAACTAAATAAAGAAATTGACAATCTGAAGTTGGTGTTGCATTCCAAAAAGAAAGAATTTACAACTCTAGGTGGATTGAGCTCTGAAGAATCCAGTGCAATTAGTATTTTGATCTCGCAATTGGAAAAAGAAAACGAAGTGAATAATAATTTTATTAAAAATTTTGTTGAAGAAGATCTTTATTTGGTAATGGTAATAAAAGAATTGTCTAAAATTTGCAAGCAAGCTGAAAAAGAATTGCCTTTGCAATATGCCGAACAATTGGAAACTATTCAAAGGTATCTAAATGTAAATTTCGAGGAATATATTTCAACACTTAAATCCACACAAGTAAAGGCAATTTTCAACTTGGATCAGATTTTGATTGATGATATTAAAGAATTAATTAGATATTTAAAAGAAAGTAGGAAAAAATCAAAAGATATTTTAGATGGCAGAACTACAGTAATGAGCAAATTGGCCCCACTAAAAGATAAAATTGAAAAAAATTTAACCACCAATAAACTTTCAGAGATTTCTAAGGAGATTGAAAACATACAAGAAGAATTAACAATGAAGACAGAACAGTTGATCAAATCTATCGGTATATTAAAAGAGAAAAACTCAGAAAAAGCTACGTTATTAAATAAATATGAACAAATTGCAGATAATATAAAAAAGGATAAATTATCTAATAGTAGTTATATACAATGTACTAAAGCCTTAAAAATTTGTGAATTGTTTAAGAGTCAACTAATAAAAAATAAATTGGCAAAAATCTCCGATTTAACTTGTGAAATCTTTGACAAAACTATAAGAAAAGACAACTATATCTCAAAGATGATTTTTGATGAGAACTTTGGATTTGTTATATATGACAGCAATAATAGTATTATTAGCCCTAAATTGTTGTCGGCTGGAGAAATGCAAATTCTTGTTAGTTCAATAATTTATGCTATGTTTAAAATTTCTGGAAGAAAAGAACTGTTTGTTTTCGATACGCCGTTGGCAAGATTAGATAACGAAAACAGGTTGCAATTTATAAAGAATATAATTGCGACAATTAGTGATCAAGTAGTTGTATTATCGACTGATTCTGAATTTACGGGAAACAACTTGAAATGTATACAAGAAAGATTACGTTACAAGTATCTATTAGATTATAATGATAAAAAAAGAGCCACAACTATTTTAAATGAATACTTTGGAGATGAAATATGATTTTAAGGTTAAGAACAACGCAAAGCACTGAAGACAAACTGAGCTATTTACAACAATGGCTTAGACTTTCTTCAAAGGCCGCGGTTATGAGATTGGCTATATCTTGGTCATTAAAAAACAATGTAGTAAAAGTGTCTTCTGATAATGTGTCATATGACATCAAAGAAAAGGATGGCGTTGATTATTTAAGGTTGACTATATTTGGACAAAATGAGGATTTGTTTAAATTATTGATTGAAAATGATGTAAGAAGAGAAATAAGCGATGATGAATTTTTCCCAACACTCACAAGTTTTTATATTGAAAGAGGTGTCGTGGAGATGTATTCTGAATATAGGTATGTTAATGATAGAAATAAATTCTTATTGAAGTTAATTGAATTAAGCGAAAAGTAATGTGATGGGGAGATGATATGTTATATTTAGACAATGCTGCAACGACACATATATCCAAAGAGGTAGTCGAAGAAATGCTGGCTAATTTGGAAGCTTATGGCAATACTGAGGCAAAGTTTTATAAAACTGCTGAGTATGCAAAAGAAAAGGTTGAAGAAGCAAGGCAGAAGATTGCAAGATTAGTTAATGCAAAATCCAGTGAAGTTGTTTTAACAAGTGGAGCTACTGAGGCTAATAATTTAGTATTGCAAGGGGTTTATAATAAGAATAAATCTAAAAAAAATAAAATAATTATTTCAGCGATAGAGCATTCTTCAGTATATGATACTTGTCAGTATTTAAAAAACAAAGGGGCTCAAATCGAAATTGTCCCTGTTGATCAAAAAGGATTAATTGATATTAATTTTTTAGATAAAAATATTGACGATACTGTCGCATTAGTTTCATTAATATATGTAAATAATGAAATAGGAACGATTCAAGATCTTATTAGAATTGACAAAATCTGCAAAAATAAGAAGGTTTATCTTCATATTGATGCGACACAAGCCGTAGGCAAAGTAGATATAGATATAAATAAATATCAAAGTTTAAAGTTTATAACCTTTACCTCTCATAAAATATATGGTCCTAAAGGTATAGGATGTTTAATTGTTAAAGAAGATGAAAATGGACTAAAGCCAGAAATAGAACCAATGCTTTATGGTGGAGAGCAGGAATATGGGTTGCGTGCTGGAACAACTTCAAATTTATTGGCCATAGGTTTTGGAAAAGCATGTGAAATTGCAAAATCTAAAATAAATGACAATCAGAAAAGGATTTTGATAATAGAAAGTTCCATAAAGGAAAAATTAAAAAATAAATTTCAAGATAGATTAGTAATAAATAATAATTTTGACGAACGTGTTCATGATATATTGAATATTAGAATTAAAGGTTATAATAATATGATGTTATTAAAAACAATATCTCCTATAATTGCTGCATCAACAGGAAGCGCTTGTTCTGTTTCAAAACCGTCCAGAGTGCTTAAAAATATAGGCTTGTCAGAAAAGGAGATAAGTGAAAGCATTAGATTATCCTTTTCTTGTTACATGGATCCAAACGATTTAGATGAATTGGATAAATTGTGATTCGCATAAAAAATAAAATTAAAGAACGAATTTAATTCGTTCTTTTTATTTTTAGATGTTATAATCTAGTGTAATAAAAGGAGGTGATTTTGCGGTAAAGTGATTTTTGGATGGTAGGCGAAAGTCTACGACAGCTGGTGGTGAATTGCGACGGCTGTGTTAGTGAGTGGAAGTGAGATGGAAGCGGAAGCCTATATATGAAAATTGTTTTGTGTGTTTTGGATTTTTCATTTTGAAATGTTGGCGATTTAGCTGATGTTTTAAATTTTATATATGGAGATGAAGAAATGTTGAAGATGAAAGAATTTTTAGAGATTAAAAAATTAAAAGAAGATGGATTCACGAAGAGTGAAGTTGTGAAGATGACTGGATTGAAGCAATTTTCGGTTAGAAAGTATTGGGATTATTCAATTGATGATTTTGCTGACAGCGACAAGCTGATGCGAAATGATAAGATTGAAAAATATCGAAACTTTTTGATTCAAGAATTGAAAGATAATCCCGGGATTAGAAATACCACATTATTTGATAAGATTAAAGAGATGGATGCGGAGTTTTCGGCTAGCGAAAGTGCGTTTTATAGGTACATGCGAAAACTGAGAGATGTGCTTGGAATAAGCGGAAAGGTCGGCAGAGCGTATCAGTTGATTGGAGATACAAAACCTGGTGAACTTGCACAAGTGGACATGGGAGAAATATGGATTCGAGATGTTTATGATGTTAAAATCAAGATTTACTTTTGGTGCATTGTGTTGATGTATTCTAGATATAAGTTTGTGTATTGCAAGCGAGAAGCTTTTACTAGCAAAGATTTTGTTGATGCGCATGAGCGAGCATTTGCGTATTTCGGTGGAAAACCAAAAACGATTATGTATGACCAAGACAGAGTTATGGTTGTGAGTGAAAATTGCGGGAATGTAATTTTCACCAAAGAGTTTGAAACGTACAAGGATTTTATAGGCTTAGATGTATATCTTTGCAAAAAGCAAGACCCCGACACAAAGGGCAGGGTTGAGAACGTTGTTAAGTTTGTGAAGACAAGTTTCTTTGACCACAAGGTGTTTTGTGGAATAGATAACCTGAACAGTGATTTGCTGGACTGGTTGGATAGAACTGGCAACGGCAAAATTAATATGACAACTAAACGAACCCCAAGGGATATGTTTAAAGAAGAGAAAGAGCATTTGCTTAAACATAAACCATACTTGTTAAGAAAAAAGAACGAATATATTGCAACGGCTACTGACTTGAACTACTTTATATTTAGAAGCAATTATTATACTTTGCCAGCATTTAGATTTAAGCAAGGCGACAAAGTTCTGGTTGAGATTGTAGGTGATTTTATAAATGTCTACGATGCTGAAACCAAAGAGTTTGTGGCGAGGCATAAACTGTTAATTGGCAAAGGATTAACTTCTAAACTTGCAAACAAATACAATGAGAATAAGCATTCAAGGCTTATTAAACGAACAATCGGAAGTTTAGGAGATAACAAATTTGCGATTAAGTTTTTAAATGAGATTATTAGAGAAAAACCTAGATATGTGAAAGAGCAATGTGGACTTTTTAAAAAGATTTCAAAAGAATATAGTTTGCAAAAAATTGCTAATGGTATAAAGTGGTGCAATAAAAACAGCAAGTATGATGTAACTGAACTTTTAACTTATCTAATGGCGCACAGTGAAAAAGACATAGATATAATGCCGATTAGAACAAAGAAAACTTATGTGGAACGAGCAGAAGGTTTAAACAAATACATGGGGCTTATAGGTGGCGCTGATGAAGAAGTTTAGCGTTACTGACATACAAGAAGTCGCAAAGAAACTTGGACTGCATCATATGAGCAAAGCATACTTTAATTTGCAAGATGAAAGTGATGAAAGGTTGCAGTTTTTGTATGAGTGCTTACATAAAGAACTTATACTGCGAGAGCAAAAGTCAAGGGCAACAAAGATAGGTAAAGCACATTTACCAAGTTTTAAAACCCTGGAAGAGTATGATTTAAATTTTCAACCGCAGTTATCTAAGTGGCAAATACAAGAACTTAACAAATTGAATTGGTTGAAACAAAAATACAACATTATATTTATGGGGAGTTCAGGCACTGGTAAAACACATTTGGCAGTTGCATTAGGGCATTTGGCTCTTTCACAAAATTATAAAGTTTTCTTTTCTACACTTGAAAATCTAATTTATTTGCTAAAAACAAAGGAAGTGTTTAAATCTAGCAGTGCAAGAGTAAAATATTTGTATGAGTGTCATTTGGTCATTATTGATGAAGTTGGTTATCAGCGACTTGAAAAACAGGATGTTTTGTTGATGTATGAGTTGGTAAATAAACTTTACAATAGAACATCAATAGTTATCACAACAAACCTTGACTTTGAGAAGTGGGGAGAGTTGTTTCAAGATGAAAGCATGGTGAATGCAATACTAGATAGACTGACACATAATTGTCAAATAATAAATCTTAAAGGTGAGAGTTATAGGCTTCTCAATCACAACAATATCTTCAAAAAGAAAAATTAAAAAATTGATTATTATTTTGATGATTGCTTAATCACAAAATAAAACACACATTTAGGCGTGCGTACTGTTAAAACTTTTGATTTTGCGAAAAACACAACTTTTTTGTTTATCAAAAGTTTGATTTGCCGACAAACCTATATTGCCAACCAGGGGGATTCAAATCTCTGGTCAAAAAGGGATTAAAGGCGGGCAGGCAGTCGCACAAAAAAAGTCGCAAAATCAAAAATCAAAAAAAGTCGCAAAATCAAAAATCCAGAAAATCCTCAAAAACAAGTGAATACTCTTGAGGATAAGCAAGAGAAAGAAGAATAACCAAGTAAAAATAATTTTTTCAAAAGCAAACAAGGTTTAATTGTTTGCTTTTTTATATTTTATATATTAAAATATAATTTATGAAAACTAATATTATTTTTGTAGATTGTTTTAATACTATTATTTGTAGACATGTTTCTCCAGAAGATGCTATCTTCGACTGGGCTAAAAAGGTTGGGGAGAAATATTCTTTTGAGACTGGTTATTTTTATAATTGGTTTAATAATGCTAAGAGAAGACTTGCAATAAAAGGGAAGTTAAAGACTGGAGAGGCAGAATATACAATAGGTGAAATTATTGATGGGGTTTTGTCTAATCTTAAAGATAGTAAGTTTCTAGAGAATAAAAACTTAAATACATTAAAAGCAGATTTGATTGAATTATATATTAATGCTGAACAAAGTTCTCAATATTTAAATTTAGAAGTTGTAGAAAAGTTAAAGAATTTTAAATCACAAGGGAAAAAGATTTATATAGTTTCAGATTTTTATTGTGGAAAAGATATTTTGGGTTGTTGGCTTAAGAATTTAGGAATTTATGAACTGTTTGATGATATTTTTGTTAGTTGCGATTATCATAAATCTAAACGGACAGGTCGATTATATAAACACATTATCAAAATATTAAACTTAAATAATAAAGAAATTTTGATGATTGGAGATAACCATCATGCAGATTTTTCTAAGTCGAAAAGATGTGGATTGAAGGCAGAAAAAATCAAAGCCACTTTAATTAAGCCAAGCAAAGAATTGAAAGTTTTGTCTAAGAAAGGTGAGAATTATATAAAGTATCAAGATATTTTTAATGAATTTGGAGATAATTTCAACTATTCGAACTATGCTTTTCCGTTATATCTTTTTGAAAAAAGATTGTATATAGCCTTGAAAAATGCAGGAGTAAAAGATGTTTTCTTTTTGGCAAGAGAAGGACAATTTTTAAAAAAGTTGTTTGATGAGTTCTGCAGAATAAGAGGATGTGAAATTAAGTCACATTACTTGCAAGTTTCTCGTAATTCTGTTTTAGTCGCAAGCTTAAAGCCTTTAGAAGAAGAAAATTTTGGTGGACTTATTAAAGAAGCCGTAAACCTAAATATTAAAAGATTTTTAATTTCTCTTAATTTTACAAAAGATGAGATAGAAAAAATAGCACAAGAATTGAAGGTGGATATAAGAACAAGGTCAAATAATTTTATCAAGTCAAAAGAATATAAAGAACTTATACAATCTCAAACCTTTAGAAAACTTTACGACGAAAAAAGAATTGAACAACGCGAAGCCTTTAAAGAGTACTTAAAATCTTACAATATAGATTTTGAAAAACAAGGAATGCATGTTGTTGATGTAGGTTGGAAAGGCACTATTCAAAATTATATAACTAAATTTTTTGAAGGAAATACTAAAACGCAAGGATATTATTTGGGATGTAAAATTGCGGGGGGGGTACGCTTGGTAGTCACAAAACCGGCTTACTTTATTCCAACCCTTCAAACAAGTTGTTAGGAAATAAAATGTTCCATCACAGAATGTTTGCATACGAGCAGGTTTGCCGAGCTGATCACAACCAAGTAATAGGTTATAAAATTGTAAAAGGCGAGCCACAAATAATCTATAGCAATGAGGTAGATGATAACAAGGTTTATCGTGAGTTGATTGAGCCTCTTCAAAGACAGATTATTGCTAAGTTTAAAAAGATTTGTGAATTGGATCAAGATAATTATTCTTTAATTGATATAACCGCAGTACAAAGCTATTGGAAGATGTTAAAAAGAACTTCAAAAGCAGATTATGACTGGATTACTCAAGCCGAAGATTGCCACTATGATAACTTTGCAAGAGTTGGATTTATGTTTAAGCGATGGAAGCATGGTCTTAGATATTGTTGGTTTAAGATAGATGATATTAACTTTAAAATTCGCTTTGGTTTAAGATTAAAGTTTTTAAAACCAAGATTTAAATAGATTACTTGCAAGATTTTTATATTTATGCTATAATATATAAAGTAGGAGGTAATTATGAATAGTTTACTTTTGGCAGGCAATTTGGGGCTGATTATTGGTTTATCTGTTGCTGGAGGGTTATTATTTTTGGGAATTATATTTGTTATTTGGCTAATTGTTGTTTACAATAAATTTATTAGTCGAGGCAATAATATAAAAGAAGGATTTTCTAACATTGATGTTTATCTTAACAAAAGATATGATCTTATTCCTAACCTTGTGGAAACAGTAAAAGGGTATGCAAAGCATGAAAAAGAAACTTTGGAAAATGTTATGCAGGCTAGATATGCGGCAATGAATTCTCTTGGTAAGGTAGATAAGTTTGAAAAAGAAAACAATTTGTCTAGAACACTTAAATCTTTATTCAAGGTGACAGAAAATTATCCAGACCTTAAGTCAGACAGACATTTTACAGACTTGATGAGCAGTTTGAGACAGATTGAAGATGAAATTATGAACTCAAGAAAGTATTATAATGCGGTAGTAAAAGAATATAACGATCTATGTTTGAAATTCCCAAGCAATTTAGTAGCAAAATGGTTTAAGTTTGAACCTGCTAATTTGTTTGTAGTTGAAGATGCAGAGATGCGAAAAAACATAAAAGTAAAATTTTAAAAAAACACGATTTAAATCGTGTTTTTTAATTATTATCTAATTTTAAATTTTGTTTAAATTTTTTGCCTAAGTTCTTTTTAGGTCTAATCTTTAACCAAGTGTATTTTTCTTTGCCTTTACTTATAGCGGTTGCATTGATTATTTTATTTTTACGAAGAGATGCTTCTTTCATGAAATAACCATCTCCCAAAGTCTCATTAACTGAAGTTGAAAATACAAATGCGTTTTTATCTATATCTTTAACAATTTCTTTCATCTCTTTTGCTTGGTGAGTAGCAACTAGGCAAAGAAGCATTTTTTTATCTTTTCCAGAAAACTTGCCTTGTGCAGGTATAACTGTTACGCCTCTATTAAAGCGGTGTAAAATTCCATTGGCAATTTCGTCGTCTTTGTCACAAATTATGTAGAATGCACGGACTGTTTTTGCTCCATCAAGCACCATATCGCAGGTTATTGTGCTTATAACTGAAACTACGATTGCATATAAGCCTGTTTGCCAGCCCTTTAATGCGACGGTTGTTGTGATAACAATAAAATTAATAATAAGAACAGCAACGCCAGTTTTGATTCTTGGGAAGAATTTATTTATAATTTTTGCAGCAATATCGCTACCTCCTGTAGAGCCACCCATTCTAAATGCAAGGCCTTGTCCTACTCCCGCTATACCACCACCGATAAGGCTGTATAATAATGGGTCAGGACTTGCTCCTCCGCTTAGTCCTGGGATTGCAAAATATTCAAGAGAAAGTGTGTAAAATCCTATGCCTATAAGGGTAAAGAAAATAAACTTCCAACCAAATAATTTTAATGCAATCAAGAAAAGCACAAGATTCATGATAAGATAAACTATAGAAGTGTAGTCGGCAGAGCCAAAACCTTCCGCTATCAACAATGCAATACCGCTTAGTCCACTTGGAATAATTTGTGCAGGCAAGAAGAAAGTTGGGAAAGCAAGACCGGCAACTATAGAGCCGATTATAACACCTAAAGTTTCAATAACAAATCTAAATTTTTGATTTCTTCTAAATTGACTTTTTAAATTAAGTCTATCTGTAAAGTTTTTTGTTTTCATGAGGGAATTATAACATATATTAAGAAAAAATAAAAAGAAATTTACAAATTGTGTCAAAAAAAATATAAAACTGTTGAATTTTGTAAAACATTTTTTCTTTTTGTGATATAATAAAGTATGAAATGTTTGTATGTCTATAATCCAAAAAGCGGGAAAGGCAAAGCAGAAAAAAAGAAGAAAGAGATTGTTGAAAAACTTTCCTCCTTTTTTGATGAATTGGAAGTGGTTAAAACTAATTTTTCTGGACATGCAAAAGAGTTGGCAAGTTCTGCATGTGGCAAATATGATTATTTAGTTGTGGCAGGCGGCGATGGAACTTTAAACGAAGTTGTCAATGGTGTGGCAGAAAAAGAAGGCCGACCAATATTAGGGTATATTCCGTTAGGGACAGTAAATGACTTTGCTCATTCGGTTGGAATACCGAGAAATATAAATAAAGCAGTTCACACAATCTGTAACGGGAAACCGCTATCGCATGAAATTTTTAAAGCGGGTGATCATTACGGAATTTATGTTTGTGCTATGGGAATTGCTACCGACACAAGTTATGCAACAAAACAAATAGCAAAAAAGACGCTTGGAAAGTTTGCATACTTTTGCTATGCCTTTAAAAGGATTTTTAGATATAAACCTATTCCTATGACGATACAATTTGATGGAGGCAAAATAGAGGATAGGTTTGCACTTTTATTGACAGTTAATTCAAGATATGTTGCAAGTTTTAAAATCAATAGAAATTTTGCGTTTAATGATGGTTATGTAGATATAATGCTTGTCCAAGAAAGAAAAAAGTATGTTAGGCTGAGAAGTCTTATCACTATTGCAAGAGTTTTTATGTTGGGGATAGGGAATAGACTGCCTAAAAATGCAATTCGACTACATCTTAAAGAATTTACTCTTTCTGCTCCAGATAGTGCAGTTTTAAATCTAGATGGTGAGGGTTTAGGAAGCGGTAAGTTTAATTTTACTGTTATAAAAGATGGTGTACAAATTATAGTTCCAAAATAACTAAGAAATCGAACTATTTGCTTTGTAAAGACTTGCTGAAAGTTGAGTGCGTTCTTTGATGATTGAAAAAATTTCGCTGCTATAAGATGAGTTTTCAGCGAGCGATAATAATTTGTTGATAAGTTTGCTTTCCAGACTAAGTAAACTTAAAAAACTCTTTACCTTATCATGAGAAAAACTTTTTTGTGGTAAATCAAATTCTTTGTTATAAAGTGATTGCATTTTGGCAATCTCTTTTTCATTTAGATTATATAAAGTTCCTGTGCCTAAAAAACCACCGAGAGCAAAAAGATTGTTTTTTATATTATAAAACAATTCCATAACTTCATGTAAAAACGCTTCTTCCTTGCTGTTGTCTAGACTTACAAAAACAAAACCTTTGTCTTGCAAGGTTTTTTGATAAGCCTTAGCCATTTCTTGATAGGCTTGGGGAGATAAAAGTTCTTCATCGTTATAATTCATATAGCACCCTAATTTTTATTATGTTGCAATAAATAAAAAAGGTGCAAATTTGCATGTCCTTATTTTGATAATAAAAAATGCCTAATTATTTAGGCATTAATGGTGCAGGTGCAGTCACCATAGGGCCGATAGGTCCATGCATGGTTATTTCTGCAATAACTGTTGCTATATGAGTTGTTAAAACTTGCATAACTTGTGTACCTTTAAAATACTCTTCTGCATCATCAAGATTTTCATAAGCGTTGGTATTAACTAAAACTTCCATTCCCATTGTCACTTTAAGTGAAAATAAAAATTCTGGTTCTGGTTTAATGTTTCTGGTCAAACATACCTTTACTGCATCAGAGCGTAATCTTTCCACCTTGATTTCGTCCCAAGTTCGCATATTGATTGTAGAATTGTTTGTAGGTGGAGCAAGACGAGTGTAATCAATTTTTTCGATAATAGGTTTAAAATTCATATTTTTGATAATTTGTTCCATAATTTTCTCCTTAAATATTTTTGCCAAGTTTTTATTGCTTAATCACTTTTGCAAGATAATAATAACATAATTATACAATTTAATCAATTAAACTTGTGTCTAGAAAAAATATTTTTAATCAAAATTACTAAAAAATCATGTAAAATATAGATTTTTCATTAAAATTCAATAAAAAACTATATAAATTTTATAAAAAAATTATTTTTTTATTGCACAAGTCAATTTAAAGTTGTATAATGTAAACTTGTTAGAAGAATATATAAAGAGGAAATTATGAAATCGGCAAAAGAATTTATTAAGAAAACCAAAATGATAAAACACGGAGATATTATAGGTGTAGGTGTCAGCGGGGGTGAGGACTCAATGGCTCTGCTAAATTTTTTAGTTGAAAGTGCAGAAGATTATGATATCGAAGTTGTTGCTATTCATGTGGATCATGGCATTAGAGAAAATAGTTATGAAGATGCAGATTTTGTTAAGCAAAAGGCCAAGGAACTTGGAATTAGATTTTATAAATTTCGAATTGATGCACCAAAACTTGCAAAAGAGAGAAATATAAGTTTGGAAACTGCGGCTCGTGAAGCCCGTTATGGTGTTTTTTCTACACTTTTAAAAAAGGGAGTAGTGGATAAGATAGCCCTTGCTCATCACACGAAGGATCAAGCCGAAACTATTTTAATGCATATTTTTAGAGGAAGCGGTGTTGCTGGTGCTAAGGGTATGGAGGCTGTACGCGACGGAGTATATATTAGGCCTTTCTTGACAACAAGCAAACAACAAATCAAAGAATATTTGATAGAAAAACAAATTGATAATGTAGAAGATTATTCTAATGCAGACAATTCATATAATAGAAATTATGTACGCAATGTTTTAATGCCAGAAATCGAAAAGCGTTGGCCTAATGCAATAAATGCAATATCTGCGTTCAGTCAAGCGGTTGCTGAGGATGATGAATATATCAATAGTTTGGTTCATGGTGATGCAATTATGGTTCATGATAAAGAAGTTAAAATTCCAACCAGTTATTTTCTTTATGCAAATCCTATCGTTACAAGAATAATTTTTAAGGCTGTTAAACGCATTGGAATAACTCAAGATATTGAGAGAAAGCATATTGAAGCGATAAAAGAACTTGCTTTGAATGGTCAAAATGGAGCGAGAATATACCTTCCTTTTGAGGCTATTGCAATCAGAGAATATGATTATTTGACAATTTATAACAGACACGAAGAGGAAGAAACATTAAATCAACCTTTTAAGTGTGGAGAGTTTGAAGTTGAAGGATTTGGAAAAGTTGTTATCAAAAGAGTAAAAAACTTTGAGCCAAAAGAGAATGTTCTTTATCTAGACTACCGTCTTGTGCCAAAAACTGCAGTTTGGCGTTTTAGAGAAGATGGTGATGTTTTTACCAAATTTGGTGGTGGAACAAAGAAATTAAAAAGTTATCTTATAGATAAAAAAGTTCCTGTAAGACTTCGTAATTTTATTCCTGTTTTGGCTGATGGAAATGAAGTATATGCAATTGCAGGTCTTGAAATATCTGACAAGGTCAAAGTAGGAGATGTCCCAACGGCTTTTATGATAGAAGTACAAAGAGATAAATAAAAAGTGGCAATTTTGCTACTTTTTATATTTTTTATATATTTATCAAGTTTAAGTTGTTAAAACAAAGGCTTTTCCATGCTTTCAGGAATTTGAAGATTTAAAAGTTTGAGTACTGTTGGTGCTATATTTGCTATACTCGCATTTTTGGAAAGTTTTGCTTTTTTATATTTTTCGCTAACTAAAATGCAAGGAACTGGGCTGGTTGTATGTGAAGTCACTTTTTCTCCATTTTTGTCAAACATTAATTCCGCATTGCCATGGTCGGCAGTTATTATACAATCTCCTCCTGCCATAAGTGTGGCAAGTGCTAATGCGTAAGTTTGCTTTTCTACGAATGTTATGGCTTCTTTGGTTGCTTGAAAATTACCTGTATGTCCAATCATATCAGGATTAGAATAATTGACTAAAATAAAATCATATTTTTGTGAAGCGATAGCCTCTAAAGTTTCTTCAGTAATTTCAAATGCACGCATTTTAGGATAATAAGAAAAATCTTCGGTATCTATACTCTCAATAAGTTTACGCTCTTCGTTTTTATAAGGTTTTTCTATTCCTCCATTAAAGTAGAATGTTACATGTGCATATTTAGTTGTTTCGGCAATGTGAAATTGTTTTAGTCCTTCCTGTGAAATGATTGCTGAAAGATTATCTTGAATTTTTGTTGGTGGATATATAACATTTGTTTGAGAAAGTTCTTTTGCGTACTCTTCCATTGGTGAAAAAAGTAGATTTTTAAATTGTTTCACTTCGAACTCTTTAAAATTTTTATCTGTTAAAGCGAAAGAAAGTTCTCTTGCTCTGTCCGAGCGAAAGTTGTAGAAAATAACGCTATCGTTTTCTTGAATAATGCCATTTTTGTCTATCAAAGAAGGTTCTATAAATTCATCATAAATGTTGTTTTTATAATTATTTTGGATTGCGTTTTGAATTGAAGAATATTCTTTACCTTTTCCGTTGATTATGCAATCATAATATTTTTTTATTCTTTCATATCTTTTTTCTCTATCCATAGCATAAAGGCGGCCAGAAAGAGAAGCAATTTTTGCATTAGTGCCTACAATTCTTTCTTCAAGTTGTTTTGCAAACCCTAATCCAGAATTGACAGGGGTGTCGCGTCCGTCGGTAATTACATGAATATATATGTTTTTGATTTTGTAACTCTTTACTGCATTTAAAATAGCATACAAATGTGATATATGTGAATGGACTCCGCCATCCGACAATAATCCTATCAAATGAAGATTAGATTTATTTTTTTCTGCATATTTAAAAGCCTCTATAAGATTTTTGTTGTCTTTAAAAGTGTTATTTTCGATATCTTTATTGATTTTCATAAGATCTTGCCAAACAACTCGACCTGACCCTAATGTTAGATGCCCAACCTCGCTGTTGCCCATTTGTCCTGCGGGCAGGCCGACTGCAAGTCCACTTGCTTCAAGTTTAGTATGTGGATACTTTTTGATTAATTTGTTAAGATTTGGAGTTCCTGCACTTTTGATTGCGTTGCCAAAACTTTCCTTTCTTATGCCAAAGCCGTCTAAAATTATTAGTGTGACCATTTTTATCTCCTAATTTAATTTTAATATATATTATTGTCAAAAAAATGTCAAACAAAAGGTAAATATTCACAATTTGTCTTTCAATAGAATATATAGGTTAATGTCTAGGGAGGATTAATGAAAAAGTCATACATATTAAAATTTGATCAAGTGCAAGGAGACTATGTGATTGTTGAGCAAGAAAGACAAGAAGGTAATTTGAAACCAGAGAATAAAAGAGGTTTATTTTTTGCTAAAAGATTTTTCAGAAATAACGAAAAAAATCAAGAAAAAACAATAAAAAATCAAGAAATTGATAGTAATTCTAACTTTTTAAAAAATTTAGATAAAAAAATGCAAGATGAAAAACAAGAGAAAAGCCAACTCGCTTCAGGCTTGTCTGTGCTAAATAATAAAAATTTAGATATAGAAATAGAGCAGGAAGATAATCAGCAACAGCCTCCTAACTCTGTTGCTCCTTCGCAACCTGCGCAGCCTGCTCCTAGTCAACCTGCTCCAAATCCAAATAACAATGTTAGTGTAAGTGAGGGTGTTCAATTACTTGCAGGGCTATATAATAATTTTAGAATTTTAAATATGATATATCAAACGCTGAGAGATATCAATGATAGGTCGGCATCTTCGTTTAGCGAGTTTATAAGCGAAAATATTGCATTGCAGGGAGGATTGTTGAATATTTATTATTCTGTCAGCGGTCAAAATGTACCGCCAAATTTAGATCAAAGCGTTCCAGTTTTGTCAAGTAGATTTGATGAAATTATAGATGTAGCACTGGCTTATGTGAAAGGAATGAGGGATGTAAATTTGCGATTAACAAAGTTGTTTGCAGTTGAAAAATTTAATAGACAATTTAATTTAATAGAAAATGCTTTATCAATACAAAATGATTATTTAACAAGTTTAAAAATACAAAGTTTAACATTAA
>CAMUNJ010000009.1 GCA_947090235.1 uncultured Bacillota bacterium | reverse complement strand
AATTGAGGGGGTTGATAAATTATCTGGGATTGAATATCAAACTATTCCTGATAGAATTATCGCGGGTACATATCTTCTTGCTTGTGCAATGCTAGGTGGAGAATTGACTATAAAAGGTGCAATTGCACAAGAAAATCAGGTGTTATTATCAAAACTTTCAAATTCTCCTTGCAAAATTGATATAAAAAATGATAAAATCAAGATAAGTTCTTATGGCAGACCAAAGTCGTTTGGCGAACTTGAAACTGCTGTTTATCCAGGATTTCCAACAGACTTACAAGCACAAACTATGGCACTTCAATGTATTAGCGATGGCACTTGCATGATTGTAGAAAATCTTTTTGAGGCCAGATTTAAACATATTCCAGAACTAATCAAGATGGGCGGAGATATAAGTTTTCGAGATAGGGTTTGTGTTGTGCGTGGAAGGGATAAACTATATGGGGCTGATGTTTGGGCTAGCGATTTGCGTGGAGGAGCGGCTTTAATACTTGCTGGCTTGGTCGCTGAAGGCTACACAACAATAAGCAATATCGAACTTGTAGATCGAGGTTATTATAAATTTGAAGAAAAACTGACATCTCTTGGGCTTGATATTAAAAGGATTTGATTTGAAGAAAAAACTTTTGATTATTGGTGGAGTTGTTTTGGGAGTAATAGCCATTTTGGTTATTCTTTTGTTCACTCTTTTTGCAGTTAGAACTGTAAAGGTGGACTATAGGACAAGCACAACTCAAAATATGCCTAGTGCCGAACAAATTGTTGAAGCAGGCGAATTTTCTTATGGAACGCCTATTATGTTTATAAAAAAGAAAAATTTTATAAATAAAATTCAAGATAAATATCCTTATGTAGAAGTTATTAATATAGAAACAGTTTTTCCAAATACTTTGGTAGTTCATGTCAAAGAGCGTGAGGAAACTTATGCGATCAAGCATGAGGGAAAGATATATTATTTAGATAACTATTTAAAGGTTTTGAGAATTGACGAAGGAGATTTTGAGTCTTCTCCAACAAATCCAATTTTGATTTCAGGCATAAATATAAAAGAAGAGTTGCAAGTTGGCCAAATTTTGAAAGATAAAAATTATGTTGATGTTTATAATGCTTTCGTGGCAAACAATAGACTTTTATATCAACAAAAAGAGATTGTAAAATCAATAGAATTTTCTTCTTATAAAGACATTAATACTCAAGAAACAACTCCTTGTTTGACCATATGCACATATGATAATATTTTATATTATATATATAATTCAAATTTATATCTCAATCAAAAGATAACTAAATTCTTGGCCGTTTTTACTGATTTTTATAATTTAGTTGGCAAAGAAGTAACAAAAGATTCTTCTTCTCCATATTTTGGTCAGGTTTGGACTTTAGATATGCTTAAAAGTGCATATGTAGTTATAAACAACAATTATATTATTGACAATCAAGATGATTGTGTGTTTGCAAATGTTTTTCCAAAGCAACAAATTTCGACTTAATTCGACTAAAACCATATTTGCTTTTAAAAATGTGCTTAAAAGTTATAAAAAAGCACCTAAATCTATTAAAAATAAACTAACTTTGTTTCAAATGTTTGACAAAGTTATTTTTTTTGGCTAAAATCTAATTAAAGGTGAATTATGGCTAAAAATAAAGATGTTTTAGTTTTTGATATTGGCTCTTCTAAACTTAGAGCAATGGTTGCTAGCGAAGGCGTTAACAATACTTTTATTGTCAAGTCTCAAACTGTTGTGGTTTATCCTGGCTATTATGAAGGCAGATTTTTGGATGAAGAAGGGCTTGTAGATGTTTTTGATGGCGTTTTAAACGAATTGGATTTTGAAGTTGGCAAAAATGGCAATAAAGTTTATATAGGTGTGCCTGCCGAATTTTCATCTGTTCAATCAACTTCTGCAAACTTAAATTTTGGGGAAAGAAAAAAAATTAAAAAGTCAGATCTAGATACTCTATTTTATTCTGCAAGCGAAAAGGCTAAAGAAGAAAATGTTGAAATTTTGACGGTTTGTCCTATTATATATAAACTTGACGAGGGGAGGGTTGTTAGTGAGCCTATTGGCGAAACTGCATCTTCAATATCGGCAGAACTTTCTATAATTTATGCAGGTAGAGGTTTTATATGTTTGTTTAACAATATTGTTGGTAATCTTGGTTTCGAAAGTGTTGAATATATCTCTGAGCCTCTTTGTGAAGGTTTGTTATGTATAAATAAAGATGATAGAGAAGATTTGAATATGCTTATCAATATTGGAGACCTTACTACAAGTGTAGCCTTTGTAAAAGGTGAAGGGCTTGTAAGTTTATATTCTTTCTCTTATGGCGGTGGACATATCACAAATGACCTTTCAGAAGCATTTGAACTTTCATTAAATGAAGCGGATAGATTAAAAAGACAGATTGTATTATCTTTGAAAGGTAAGAATAACGATTTTTATGAACTTATGAGCGATAGTGGAAAGATTGTGAAAATTCCACTTGTAGAGGCTAACGAAGTTGTTGGATATAGATTGGATACTATAGGCTCAGCAGTTATGCAATGCTTGCAATTATTTTCAAAGCAATATATTTCTTATCTTCCTGTATATTTAACAGGAAGTGGGGTAAGTTTAATCAAAGGTGGCAGAGATTATCTTGCAAAATGCCTTGGAAGAAATATATCATATGGAGTTCCTCCAATTCCAGGGAAAGAAAAACCACAAAATTCATCAATATTATCACTTGTTGGCTATGCTTTAAGGAGTAATGATGCATAAATTTTAGAAAAAATGAAAATTTATGCAAAAAATTTATAAAATCTTTACATTTTTCTTGCGTATTTTTGCAAAATGTTATAAAATACAATTAAATTAAAGGAGTTATTATTATGGAAAATGATTTAATGAACACTTCAATTGCTAAAATCAAAGTTATAGGTGTTGGTGGAGCAGGTAATAATGCTATCAATCGTATGATTGATGCTGGTGTTAGTTCTGCAGAATTTGTTTCTGTTAATACAGATAAACAAACTTTGCTTGTAAGCAAGGCTAAAACAAAACTTCAAATCGGAGAAAGATTAACTGGCGGTCTTGGTGCAGGTGCTAATCCTGAAATAGGGCAAAAGGCTGCAGAAGAAAGCAAGGCTTCTATCACAGATATGCTTAAAGGTACAAACCTTGTATTTATCACTGCCGGAATGGGTGGCGGTACTGGTACTGGAGCCGCTCCAGTTATTGCTCAAATTTCTAAGGAACTTGGAATTTTGACTATCGCTGTTATCACTAAACCTTTTGATTTTGAAGGTCCTGTTAGAGCAAAAAATGCCGAAAAAGGACTTGAAGGTTTGAGAAAATATGTTGATGCTTTGGTTGTTATCCCAAATCAAAAACTACTTCAAATCGTTCCAAAGAAAACTCCTCTTCCAGAATCATTTAGATATGCTGATGATGTTTTAAGACAAGGTGTTCAAGGTATTTCTGACCTTATCGTTTTCCCTGGTCTTATCAACCTTGACTTTGCCGATGTTACAACTATTATGAAAGATAAAGGTCTTGCTCATATGGGTATCGGCTATGGAACTGGTGATAACAAGGCTCTTGACGCTGTAAAACAAGCAGTTGCAAGTCCTCTTCTTGAAACTACTATTGAGGGTGCTACCGGTCTTCTTATCAACATTAAGGGTGGAAATGACCTCACTCAAGATGACCTTTCAGAGGCTGCGGCACTTGTTCGTGAAGTTGTTGATGAAAACTGTAATATCATTTTAGGAACAAGCATTGATGAAAATATGCATGATGAAGTTGAAATAACTTTGATTGCGACAGGTTTCCCTTCAACTTTACTTGCTAAAGATGAAAAATCAAAGGAGATAGAAAATGCTAGACGCCTTGGCAATCTAGGAGATAAAAAAGAAACTACTCCAGTATCTCGTGGAATCTTTGGTGGAATGGCACAAGCAAAAAGTGAAGAAAAACCAGAAGTTGCAGTAAAACCAGTTGCAGATAATACATCTTCTAGAGTTGAGGTGGAAGGATCAGTTCCTCCTTGGATTGAAAAATTAAGAAGAAACAAAAAGTGATTTAACAATCACTTTTTTTATTTTGATGTTTAGACAAAAAAGGTGGCATTGCCACCTTTTTCGCTATATTTTTTTTAGGAAATTTAGGTTTAAAGATTGTAAAATTAGATTAGCAAGGAGGTCTTTATGAAGATATTGATTGAACTTTCACTTTGTATAAACATATTAATAAATTTCTTTATCATAAAATGTACTTCCAAGTGTATTGATAAAAAGGCTAGATTTTCTTTTTTATCTGCTTTGATTGGTGCAATTGTTGCACTTATTATTCCTATTTTTAATGTTGGCATTGTTGCTAATTTAATGATTCAAATTTTGCTTTCTCTATCTATGTGTTTATTGTCATTCGAAATCAAACCTTTCAAAAAGTTTTTAATCACATATGCAATCTTTTTTGGATTTACATTTTTGTTTGGAGGTGCATGCTATGGTGTAAGCAATATATTTGGACAAATTTCGCTTGTTTGCATTTTGGGCATTGTGAGCATTGTATATTTTATTAGTGTATTTGTGATAAGTTATCAAAACAAAATAAAAAGATTAAAACAATTTTCATTTAAAGTTGCACTTTTTTCTGGAGATAAGGTTATTGAAGAGGAGGGGTTTTTAGATAGTGGCAATGTTTTATATGATCCAGTCACGAAAAAGCCAATTATACTTATAACTTACGATATTTTTTGCAAACTTAAGCCGGAAATAAACTATATGACAGCATATTGTAAAAAGGTTGACCCTAAGACTTTGACTAACGGGCATTATGTGAAGATAAATACAGTGGCAAGTGGGACATCTATTTTAGTTTTTACCGCCGATAAAGTTGAGATTTTTGAAGGAGAAGAGAAAAAGGATTTTCAAAATGTTTCGGTTGGACTTTCCTTTTCTGGATTTGATAAAGCACTTGGACGCAAAATTTTATTGCATAGAGAGTTTGCTTAAAAGGAGTAAGATATGTACACAATTTGGATTAAACTAAAAATTTTCTTTTACAATTTATTTTCAAAGAGAAAGCGTTTTAATTTAAAAAACATTGTATGTTTTGTATGCGGAAATGAGGAACTTCCTCAACCGCTTGATGAGGAGGAAGAGACTCGTCTTTTACTTGAAAAAGATGAGGGTAAGGATGGTGCAATAGAAAAACTTATAGAGCATAATTTGAGGTTGGTTGTTTATATTTCTAAAAAGTTTGACGGATGCGGTATAGACTTTGAGGATTTGATTTCTATAGGGTCTATAGGATTAATAAAAGCAGTAAAGACTTTCAATATGGATAAGAAAATAAAACTCGCTACTTATGCTTCTCGTTGTATAGAAAATGAAATTTTGATGCAACTACGCAAGGTATCTCGTATTAAGCAAGATGTTAGTCTAGAAAAACCTCTTTATGATGATGGCGATGGCAATGAAATGTTGGTTGCAGATGTTATAATAAATGAGGAAGATGCTGTTGATAAAAACATGGACAAGGATGCTGACAAAAAAATTGTTTATGACTTGATATCTAATCTCAATATGCGTGAACAAGAAATAATGATTTTACGATTTGGGCTTGCTGGACAAGACGAACTAACTCAACGCGAAGTAGCCGACAAACTTGGAATAAGCCAAAGTTATATTTCGCGAATAGAAAAAAAGATTTTAGCAGACATGAAAACTAAACTTGAAAAACAATCATTATATTATTAAAAAAGTGCTTTAAGCACTTTCTATTTATCTTTAGGTTGAGATAAAATATATGGATTTTGAGGTTGTGTTGA
Source organism: uncultured Bacillota bacterium (assembly GCA_947090235.1). Lineage (GTDB taxonomy): Bacteria > Bacillota > Clostridia > Christensenellales > UBA1242 > Caccovivens. The sequence goes on along the minus strand of CAMUNJ010000009.1, from coordinate 10,823 downwards.
AGAGTGAAGTTCAACTAAAATTGTGTCATCACCAATCTTGCAAACGCATGAAAAAGGAATAAATAGTTGACTTCCATTTTTAAAAACATTCCAAAAAGATTTTTCACCTGGCACAACTAAACCTAATATTCTTGCACTAGACAGATCAAAAACTATATCGACTATATGACCTAATCGTCTTCCATCGATAACATTGATTACTTCTTTGCATCTTAACTCTAAAAATGAACTTTCCACATTTTACTTTTATGTTTTAATTGATTAAAAGATTACAAAATTCTTGTTTTTTCTACAAAATTTTTAAATTGAGTTAAATAAAAAAATATTAATTTTTATTGTTATCATAAAATTAATATCTTTTTTAACATTTATTGAACTTTTAAATATTCCTCAATAGCATGCAGAGCATTTTTTTCTAGCCTAGAAACCTGAGCCTGACTTATCCCTATTTCTTCACTAACTTCTGTTTGTGTTTTGCCTATATAATATCTTAGCAATAAAATTTCTTTCTCGCGACCATTTAAAGTTTTTATAGCATCCTTTATAGAAATTTTTTCTTGCAATGCTTCGTCAGTATTTTTTGTGTCGGCTATTTGATCCATCAATGCTATTGTGTCGCTTCCATCAGTGTAGACTGGGTCACTTAATGAGAGAGTTTCACTTATTGCATCAAGTGCAAATGTAACAATTTTCGGCGAAACTTCTATTTTTTTTGCAATTTCGTCTATAGTAGGCTCTGCTGTGGAATTTGATGCTGCAAGTTCTTCTTTTGCTTGCAAGGCTTTGTAGGCAACATCTCGAAGACTTCTTGAAACTCGCACAGAGTTGTTGTCGCGAAGATATCTACGAATTTCTCCAATAATCATTGGAACTGCATAGGTGGAAAATCGAACATTTAAACTTTCGTCAAAATTATCTATCGCTTTCATAAGCCCAACACATCCAACTTGAAACATATCATCTGCTTTTGCACCATATCCGCCAAATCGATGAACTACAGATAACACTAATCGTAGGTTTGCAACCACAAAATTATCTCTAGCCTGCATATCTCCAGCCTTAACTTTTTTCATCAAGGCAACTAAATCCTCGTTTTTAACTTTTGGTAGTTTAGAAGTGTCAACTCCTGCAATAAAAACTCTTGCTCCCATGAATACCTCCATTAACTAGAGGTAGTTTCGGCTTCTTTTTTAAAAGTATTCAAAACAAATTGCAATTCGACAAAAGATGTCAAAGTTAAACAAAATACGCGTTATAAACATTATAAAAGAATTGAATTAAATAAAAAAACACCTAATTAAAAGTGTTTATTTTGATTGTAAGTATATTGATATTTTTGTTATTATCTTTTTCTTTATTTATTATGATAATTCTTTTTCAAAAGATTTTTTTATAAACAATTCCTTTTCTTTGTCTGTTCGCCACATGCCATTCGAAAGGCGGAAATTCCCTCGGCAAACTCTGCCTGAATTCATCTTTTTAGCCTTTTCGTCAAACACTATTGGCTTATAGTCTGCGAAAACTAAATCTGCAGTTATTTTTTTCTTGTCCATTTTGTTTCCTTGTTTTTTAATTTTTTGGTTTTGCATCATTGAATTGCCGAGCAACAACTGGTTGCCTTGACTGAATATAATTTGAATTTTAAATACAATGAAAAGATAGTCGGTGAAGCATTTGGCTTCCTTGACCGAATAAAAATTAATTTTCAAATACATTTGAAAGAAAGTCGTGCAACATTTGGTTGCCTTGACCGGGGAAAATTTAACTTTTATACACAATTAAAAGATAGCCGTGCAACATTTGGTTGCCTACATATCTTCAAGTAGTTTTTTGAAAGAAGTGATGTCCTTAAATTGACGATAAACAGATGCAAAACGAACATAAGCCACTTCATCTAACTTTTTAAGTTCGTCCATAACCATCTCGCCAAGTTCGGAAGATTTAACTTCTTGAAGAAGTTGGTTTTGAATGTTCTTTTCAATATTAGAAACAACATTTTCAATTTGGCTCATACTTACAGGGCGTTTTTCACAAGCCTTAATAAGACCACTCTTGATTTTAGAAGGGTCAAAAGGTTGACGAGAACCATCATTTTTAATAACTAAAATTGGAGTTGTTTCAACTGTTTCATAAGTTGTATATCTTCTTCCACAAGAAAGGCATTCGCGACGACGACGAATTGAATTTGTTTCATCAGTGCTTCTAGAATCTAAAACTTTGCTATCTTCGCAACCACAATATATACATTTCATTTTTATTTACCTCTAGGTTAATATACCATATTTGGGTGAATAACAGCAAGTCTTTTTGCAAAATTTCTAGAATTTTGTCATTTTGTTTTTTTCTTGTCCATATTTTTATACTATGAAAAGTTTGAAAAATGCAAAGGTAGGCAGGTTTTATACAATAAAAAAATTAAGCGAATATGCTCCTGATAAAATAGTTAGGCGTCTTTTTGATTTGGGCTTTACGCCTAATCAAAGTATAAAAGTAATCCGTAAAAGTTTGATTGGTAAAACTTTTCTTGTCGAAGTTAGAGGTTATGTTTTGTCTATGCGATCAAGCGTAGCAGATGCGATTATATTAAATGAGGGTGATAAATGATAAAGGTAAATTTGGTTGGCAATCCCAATACGGGAAAGACCACACTTTTCAATTGTCTAACTGGTGCACATGAACATGTGGGCAATTGGCATGGTGTGACAGTGGAAGAGAAAGCAAGAGTTTATAAATATAAAGATAAGGATATTGAACTTGTTGATTTGCCTGGCATTTATTCGCTTACAAGTTTAAGTTATGAGGAAGAGGTTGGGGTTAAGTATCTTTTATCTCATAAAGAGAATGTGGTGTTAAATATTTGCGATGCTTCTAATTTACAAAGAAATTTATATTTAACTCTTGGTTTACTTGAACTTGGATTGAATGTAGTTTTAGCAGTGAATCAAATTCAAAAAAAACCTATTTGTAAAATAGATTATGCAAAATTAAGTTGTGCTTTGGGTATTCCTGTTATAGCAATCAATCCTCAAACAAAACAGGGGATTGAAGAATTAAATCATACAATTTGTAATCATAAAAGTATTTCATATAAACCTTTAAAATATTTTAAGGAACTTGAATTAAATAAAATATTTAAATTTTTACCTCAAAATTCAATAAACAAACAAATAAGTCGCGAATTTTTAGCAATCAAACTTTTAGAAAACGACGAAAGATTATTTAAGGATTTAGAAATAGATATAGATAAACAAGAGATAAAGTCTTTTCAAGAGGAAGGACTTGAAAGGGTCGCAAAAGCGAGATATGATTATATTGACCAAATAATTGCTAGTTGTTCTACCAAGACAAATAAAGTTTATGGTCAAAGCAAGATAGATAAATTTTTGCTCAATAGATTTTTGGCATTCCCTATTTTTATTTGTTTTATAGCATTGGCTTTTTATTTAACTTTCTTTTCTCTTGGAGCATGGCTTAGTGATTTTTTTGTAGGCGTGATAGATAGATTTATAGGTACACCTCTTATCAATCTTTTTCAAAATGCTTTTCCAGATAGTTGGATAGTCGGATTGATTGAAAGTGGTGTTGTTGGTGGAGTTGGAGCAATTTTAGGCTTTTTACCTCAAGTTGCTTTATTATTTTTATTTCTTTCAATATTAGAAGATAGTGGTTATCTTTCAAGAGTTGCTTTTGTTTTTGACGATATATTAAGCAAGGTGGGACTATCTGGTAAGAGTGTTTATACTCTATTGATGGGGTTTGGATGTTCAACAACCGCAGTACTAACTGCTCACAATATGGAGGACAAAAATTCTAAAATAAAAACAGGGTTGTTGACGCCTTATATGAGTTGTTCAGCAAAATTTCCTATCTACGCAGTATTGGGCGGTGCATTTTTTGGTGCTAGCAATATTTGGATAATTTTAGGTCTTTATTTTCTTGGTGTTGTTGTGGCGGTTTTGTTGTCTTTTATATTGGAAAAAACTTTATTAAAAAGCAAGGAACAAACTTTTATTTTGGAGTTTCCTCCTTATCATGCTATGAGTTTTAAGCGTGTTTTTTCTATCCTTTGGGAAAATGTTAGAGCATTTTTAACACGCGTTGGCTCTATAATAATTGCTATGAATGTTATAGTTTGGCTACTTGGCAACTTTTCTTTTACCTTTGCTTATGTAGGTGGCGGAGAAGGGATAAGTATGCTTGAAAGTTTAGGCAGAATACTTGCTCCAATCTTTGCTCCTTTAGGATTTGGGAGTTGGGGGCTTGTTTCTGCTTTGATTGCAGGGCTTATTGCAAAAGAGGTTATAGTTTCTTCTATTGCTATGTTCAATCATGTGGAAGAGGGAGATCAAGGAGCACTTTTGGGCTCTCTTAAAAATCCTGAAAGTGCAATTTATTTCACCGATCCTTGTGCTGTTGTGTCTTATCTAGTTTTTTGCCTTTTATATTTTCCATGTCTTGCCACTATAAGTGTGCTAGGCAAAGAAATTGGGCGTAAATGGACATTCTTTGGTTGTATAATACAACTTATTGTTGCGTATTTAACAGCCTTTGTTATCTACAATATTTGCCGACTTACTGTATTTATTGGCGTTTGGAAAATGATTTTGATATTATTTGTTGCAACTTTGATTTTGACATCAATAATAGTTGTTATTAAAAAAATCAAGAACAAAAGAAAATGTGAATATTGCCATAATTGCAAAGGAAATTGTAATAAATGATTATACAAAGGGATTTTTGTGTTTTATTGGGCAAAAATAACAAACAAATTTTAATGTAATTTTTTATATTATTGAAATAAAAAAGACCGACTATTCGGCCTTTTTATTATTGTTCTAAATATTTTGTTAACTCTGTAATTCGGGCATCAATTTTTTCTTGTTCGTTTTGTGCAAGAGCCTCAATATATTTTTTTGCTCCTTCCGCTGACAATGTTTTAACCATGCCATTTTGTAATATCTCAGTGTATTGGCTATCTACAAACTCATCATAAATATCGTTTATCTCAAAATCATTTTTGATATAATGTATACCTACAACTTGATTTTCGTTTATACTTATACACTTTTTCTTAGAGTCAATATACAAATCATCAATCTTTACCTTGCCATTACTGCCAGCAACAAAAACTTTATTTAAGAAATCTTTTTTTAATTTTACAAATTTTAATGTACTTTTTGAATTTTTAATCATGTCTTTTCTCCACTTTAAATATATCATTAGTTTTAAGAAATGTCAATAGTGATTTTGAAAAAACTTAAAAACCTTTGCTTTTTTATGCCTTTTATGGTAATATTTAATATAACAAGGAGAAAAATAAACTTGAAACCTATTGTAGCCATAGTCGGCAGGCCAAATGTTGGGAAAAGCACATTTTTTAATAAGATTTGTGGAAAGAGAATTTCTATAGTTGATGATACGCCAGGCGTGACGCGTGACAGGATTTATGCTGACGCAGAATGGTGTGGGCGTGAGTTTACTCTTGTTGATACTGGCGGGTTGGATAGCAAGAGTGACGATAAGTTTCAAGACGATATTCGCAGGCAAGCCCAAATTGCTATAAACGACGCTCATGTTATTATCTTCTTGGTTGATGGTCGCGGTGGCGTGACTGCAACTGACGAAGAAGTTGCTTTTCTTTTAAAGCGAAGCAAAACTCCAGTTGTTTTAGTAGTGAATAAACTTGATAAGTTTGAAGTTGAAAATACCTATGAATTTTATTCTTTAGGGCTTGGCGATCCATATCCTCTTTCTGTTTTACAAAGCAAGGGGATAGGAGATGTTTTAGATGCTATTGTTTCTCATTTCCCTGAGAAGAAAGAGGGCGATTTAAATGACGGTATAACCAAGATTGCAATTGTTGGCAGGCCAAATGTTGGCAAAAGCAGTTTAGTTAATCGCTTGATTGGACAAGATCGCGTTGTTGTAAGCAATATTGAAGGTACAACACGCGATAGCATTCTTGTACCATTTAGGTTTAACAAAAAAGATTATGCTTTGGTGGATACAGCGGGACTTAGAAGAAGTCGTTCTGTTGAACACGAAAGTATAGAAGGTTACAGTGTTCTTAGAACTATGAATGCTATAGAAGAAGCCGATATAGTTCTGTTTGTGGTTTCTGGAAATGAAGAAAAGTTGACAGAGCAGGATGTTAGAATAGCAGGCTTTGTTCACGAAGCAGGAAAACCTAGTGTTGTTGTAGTAAACAAATGGGATGAAAAATCCAAGGCAAAACCTGAGTTTGAAAAAATGTTATCTCAAGAACTTGCGTTTATGGATTATTATCAATCTGTTTACGTATCTGCATTAACAGGGGCAGGTGTAGGTCAAATAATGGAAAATGCAGAAAGAGTTTACGAGAACTCTAGTCGAAGAATATCTACAGGACTTTTGAATGATATTTTACACGAGGCTATACTTTATTTTGAACCTCAAGTTAAAGGTGGTCGCAAGGCAAAGATAAAGTTTATAACCGAGGCTTCAACAAATCCGCCTACATTTGTTTTGTTTGTTAATGATGCAAAACTGATCAATTTTTCATACACTCGTTATTTGGAGAATAAACTTCGAGAGAGGGTGGATTTCTCTGGTACACCAATAAAAATTATAGTTCGCGGAAAGGAGGATAAAGAATGAGTTTTTCTTGGGCTTTAGTTGTTGTGTTTGTTGTTTCTTATCTAATTGGAAGTGTCAATATTTCTAAAATAGTTTCTTTTTTCAAAAAAGACAGAAAACTTGAAAGTACAGGAAGCGGAAATCCTGGAACTATGAATATGCTTCGTACTTATGGAGCAAAATCTGCGGTAATTACTCTTGTTTTAGAAGTGGTCAAAGCAGGTTTGACTGCATGGCTATGTGCTTTTATCTTAACTAAAAATTATCCTGTAGAAACTTTAGGTTATGATTGCAATTTATTGGTGTTCTATTTTTCTGGATTTGCTATAGTGCTTGCATCTTGTTTCCCATTTTTAGGTACAGTAAAAGGTGGCAAGGGCGTAGCATGTGCTTTTGGTGTATTTTGTTTTAGCCCACTTTGGTATGTTTCTTTAAGTTTATTTGCTTTAGGAATAATATTGATTATTATAACAGAGTATGGAGCAATTTCTTCTTTTGTATTTATTCTTGGCATGTCTATAGCAACGACAATATATCTCTTTGTCTTAAATGTTGCAAATGCTCCTTTGATATGCGCTCTCATTTGGGTTATGGCAGTTTTGATTTATGCCAGACATTATAAAAATATATATCGTCTTTGCACTCATCAAGAGAATAAAGCGAATTTTAAATCTTCCTTCAAAAAACTTTTCCATAAAAGAAGAAATGGAGTTGAAGAAATTCCAGAAGATGAAGTTGAACACACTCCAGAAAAGATTGTTGAGGTTGAAGATAACAAAAAAACGGACTAGTCCGTTTTTTTTATTTTAAGGTATATTTGTAATTTTGCCTTCATATATTGTTGTATCATATGGAGGCAAAATATGGAAAAATATGAAATCTATGATGATATTAAATCGCGAACTAACGGCGATATTTATATTGGCGTGGTTGGGCCTGTAAGAGTTGGCAAATCAACCTTTATCACCCAATTTATGAATAAACTTGTAGTTCCTAATATCACAGAAAAAAATGCAAAAGAACGCACGATTGATGAACTTCCTCAATCTGCTGATGGAAAAACTATTATGACAACTCAACCTCATTTTGTTCCAAACGAGGCTGTTAAGATTAAGGTTGCTAATGCCGAAATGAAGGTTAGAATGATTGACTGCGTTGGTTATCTTGCTTCAGGTGTACTTGGTGCAACCGAGGATGATAAACCAAGACTTGTAAAAACACCATGGTCAGATCAAGATCTTCCTTTTGAAGAAGCAGCAGAACTTGGCACTAAAAAAGTTATAGATGAACATTCAACTGTAGGGATTTTAGTGACAACAGATGGCTCTGTTACAGATATTCCTCGTGCTAGCTATATTGATGCAGAAGAGCGTGTTGTTGAAGCCTTAAAAGCAAGTGGCAAACCATTTGTTTGTGTGCTTAATTGCAAAAATCCAACAACTCAAGAGGCTAAAAAACTTGCAAGTTCACTTTCTCAAAAATACGATATTCCTGTAATTCCTGTTAATGCACAAGAACTTAAAGATGAAAATGTAGATAAGATTGTTGAAAGCCTTTTAATGGAGTTTCCTATAAAAGCTATACAAGTTAAACTTCCAAAGTGGCTTAGAGCTTTATCTTATACTAGTGATATTATCTCAGAGCTTGTAGGTGAAATGAAGCGTATTGGTGGCAGTATGCGTAAACTTGCTGATGCAAGTGGCGAAGTTTTAGCTTTTACAGAAAGCGAAAATTTTGATCCAATCACAGTTTCAAATATACAAACAGGTGAGGGAATTGTTAGATTTGACATTATTCCAAAAGAAGGACTTTTCTATAAAGTTCTTAGTCAAGAATGTGGTTACGAAATTGCAGATGATTTCTGTCTTATCAACTATATCAAAGAGCTCGCAGTCGCTAAAACTGAATATGACAAACTTAGTTCTGCTTTGGAAGAAGTTCGTCAAACAGGTTATGGAATTGTTGAGCCTAAAAAGGAAGATTTTATTCTTGGCGAGCCAGAAATTATAAAGCAAGGTGGAAGATTTGGCGTAAAAATAAAAGCAACAGCACCTTCACTTCACATTATGCGTGTAGATGTTGATACTGAGGTGACACCACTTGTTGGAACTGAAGAGCAAGGCAATGACCTTGTAAAAAATCTTCAAGAGCAATTCCAAGATGATCCAGAAACTATTTGGGATACAAATATTTTGGGTAGAAGTCTTTATAGTTTGATTGGTGATAATATTTCATCTAAAATTGTTACTATGCCAATAGAAGCACAACGTAAAATGCGTAAAACTCTTGGAAGAATTGTAAACGAAGGTAAAGGCGGAGTTATCTGTATATTATTATAAGATTATATAAAAATTCTTAGGCTTAACATGGTCTAAGAATTTTTTATAGATTTAGAATTTAGCAAATATAAAAATTGAAATATAATTTTTGTCACATTTTGTTTATGGATTGCCATAAGATTATAATATGGAAAAAGAAAACAAAGAACCAAAATTTAAAATTGTTTGTATCAAAGCACCAAAGTGGCTTTCATTCTTTTTACGCAAGTTTGGCAAGAAAGAAGATTAACAATTTTACATAATAATTTGAGTCCTTTATAAGGCTATTTTATCTTATTTTTGAATAGGGCATAATTTTTTTGAATATATTATTTAGGGATGCCTTAATATTTTTTGCAACAAAAAAGCAAGGGAAACCCTTGCTTATATGTTTACCTTTATGCCTTTTTTGCTTTTTTAATACATTTTGTGCAGGCTTTAACTTTTGTTGGTTTTCCATCAACTTCTACAACTGCAGGTTGAAGATTAACTTCAAATGTTCTATTTGATTTTCTTTCTGAAAAACTAACATTTTTTCCACTTTGTCTGCCTCTACCGCAGATATCACATGTTCTACTCATAATGTTTTCCTCCATTTCTTTGCACTTTACTATATCATGAAACAAGTAAAAAAGCAAGTATTTTTTCACAAATTTTGAACTTTCTTGCAAAATTGTGCAAAAATTTAAAAATACCCAAAAAAATCGTTTGTATTTTTTTTTACTTTGTAGTATATTTACTATGAGTACATTTATCTTTGTATATTTTTATCTATGGAGGACTTTTGATTTGACCGTTGATACTAACAACTATTATGGCAATATTTCCATAAGTGACGACTCTATCAGGGTTGTTGCTGGTTTTGCTGTGATTGATTGTTATGGTGTGGTTGATCTTGTTTCTCGTTCCATTAAAGATAGTGCTCGCGAAATTTTTAAAAAAGAAAGTTATTCTAAAGGAATTAAAATACATCATATCGACAACAGGATTTACATTGATGTTTATTGTATCTTAAAGTATGGTGTTTCTATTTCTGCTGTGGCTGAAAGTTTGAGAAATACTGTTAAGTATACCGTTGAAAATTTTACCGGTATGCTTGTTGATGCTGTCAATGTTCATGTTGTTGGCGTTAGAGTTTAGGAGAAATCATGATTAAAACTATCAATGGCACTACCTTTCGTAAAATGATCGTGGCTGGTGCTGGCTTACTTGAACAAAATAAAAAATACGTTGATCAACTCAACGTTTTTCCTGTTCCAGATGGTGATACTGGAACTAATATGTTTCTTACAATGAAATCAGCCGTGACTGAAGTTTCTAAGTGCATTGACAACAATATTTCTGCACTCAGTGATGCTTTTGCTAAGGGGGCTTTGCGTGGTGCTAGAGGTAATAGTGGTGTTATTACTTCTCAAATTTTCAAGGGCTTTTGTCAAGAAACTGGTAAGGTTAATGAAATTAATACCAAGGTTTTTGCTAAAGCTATGCAAGAGGGTGCTAATGTCGCTTATAAGGCAGTAACCAAACCTAAAGAAGGGACAATCTTAACCGTTATTCGTGTTATGGCAGAAAATGCTGTTAATGTTGCCAAGAAATGTGACGATTTTGAAGAATTTTTTAAGCGTGTGCTTGAAACTGGTGAAGAAATTTTAAGACAAACTCCAGAAATGCTTCCTGTTCTTAAAAAGGCAGGCGTTGTTGACGCCGGTGGTCGTGGAATTATTGTTATCTTTACTGGCTTCTATAAAATGCTTATCGGAGAAGAAAACTTTGAGTTTGATTTCTCTGATGAGCGTCCTGCTCAGTCTGTTGACGATGTTATTGCAGATATCAATAATCTTGGAGATATTCAATTTGGTTATTGCACTGAATATATGATTATTCATATGA
>CAMUNJ010000008.1 GCA_947090235.1 uncultured Bacillota bacterium | reverse complement strand
ATTAAAGAAGAGTCTGACCGCGATGGTATGCGTGTTGTTGTAGATATCAAAAAGGATGCAAATGCTCAAGTTGTTTTAAATGCACTATATAAACATACACAACTTCAAAAGGGTTCAGGAATTATCTTCCTTGCAATCGTTGATAAAACACCTAAGATTTGCAATCTTAAAGAAATGCTTTATTATTATCTTGAACATCAAAAAGAAGTTCTAAGAAGAAAAACTGAATTTGACCTTGCAAAGGCTCAAGAGCGTGAACATATAGTTAAAGGCCTTGTTATCGCACTTGCAAACATTGACGAAGTTATTCGCGTTATTAAATCTGCAGACGATAAGGCTGACGCAAGCATAAAACTTTGCGAAAAATTTGAACTTGACGAGATACAAGCAAATGCAATACTTGAAATGAAGTTATCTAAACTTGCTAAATTGGAAGTTGAAAAACTCAATGAAGAATTGCGTGAGCTTGAAGCTCTAATTGCAGATCTTACAGATATTTTGGCTAAACCAGAACGCATTTTACAAATCCTTAAAGAAGGTTTTGAAGAAATTAAGAAAAACTATGGTGACGCTAGAAAAACTGAAATCTCGCTTGACGCTGGTGGCATAGATATTGCCGATCTTATTGAAAAAGAAGATGTTGTTGTTTCTATGACTCACGAAGGATATATCAAGCGTATGTCTACAAGTGAATATAAGGCTCAACATCGCGGTGGCGTTGGTATCACTGCTCACAAAACCAAAGAAGAAGATTTTATTAAGCAAATGTTTATCACAAACACTCATGATGATTTACTTTTCTTTACAACATTTGGTAAAGTGTACAGCATAAAAGCATACGAAGTGCCTGAAGCACAACGCACAGCAAAGGGAAGAGCAATAATAAACCTTCTTCAACTTTCACCTGACGAAAAAGTGACAACTATAATTCCTGTGGGCGAACATATTTGTGGCAATCTTGTTATGGCTACAAAATATGGTCTTATCAAAAAGACTAAGTTTACTGAGTTTTCTTCTATAAGAAAAGTTGGTAAAATAGCAATAAAACTTGTTGAAGGCGATAGTCTTATAGGTGTTGCTCAAAGTGACGGCGACGATCATATCTTAGTAGCAAGCCGTGATGGTAAATGTATTCGCTTTAGCGAAACCGACGTACGAGAAATGGGGCGTGATAGCCAAGGCGTACGCAGCCTTAAACTTAGCAAAGACGACTATATTGTTGATATGTGCATTGTAAAGGCTGGAGATATGGTTGATAAAGACGCACAGATTATCACAATAACAGAAAACGGATATGGAAAGCGTAGCAGCGTAAATGAATATCGCTTACAATCTCGTGGTGGAATGGGCGTAAAAGCCGGCGTATTCAATGATAAAACTGGCAAACTAATTGCTCTTAAACAAGTTATTGATGATAGCGATATTATGCTTATAGCCGACAGCGGAGTTATTATTAGAACACCGCTAAATGACATTAGTTGGCTTTCCCGTGTCAGCCAAGGCGTGCGTATTATGAAACTTAAAAACGAAGCAAAGATTGTTTCAGTTGCCCTCACCGAAAAGGAAGAAGACAGCACTGAAGAAAATAATAACGACAATGAAACTACTCCAGAGCATCAATCACTTTCTAACCAGCCTAATATAGGAGAAAGTGATAACAATGAGGCTTCTGTTGTAGAAACCGCTAATATCCACGAAAATATTGAAAAATGATAAAACTATAAGGAGGCTATAAAAAAGCCTCCTTGACCTCTAAAACCCCTAAAACTTGCACCAAAGAATAAGGAGGAAAAAATATGGACAAGAAAGAATTAGAACATTTGAGTAGAACCTTACAAAGTTTAGACAATACTTCAAACGAGTTAGCTCAAAAAATTCAAAAAAATAAACAAACTGTTGAAAAAGATAGAACTTATATTGCAGATAATTATTATGAACTTTCTAAAGGTGATAATCTAATTCGCTATTATACAGAACTTAGCGAACTTGATGATACTTTAACTAATCAAGAAAAAGAATTTTATAAACTGCAAAAACAGCGACAGAATCCATATTTTGCTCGCTTTGATTTTATCCCCGACGGACAAGCAGAAGCCGAAAAGATTTATCTTGGGCTTGCGACTATTGCCGATAAAGATGAAATCTATGTTTATGACTGGCGTGCTCCAATTTCCTCTATGTATTATGACTTTGGTCTTGGGAGGGGTTTTTATTATGTAGATCGTAAGGCAACTGCCGGTGAAATAACTTTAAAACGCCAATACAAGATAGAAAATGGAATTTTAAAATCATATTTTGACACCAACCTTGCAATTGAAGATGAAATTTTGCGTGACATTTTAAGCAAAAATACATCTGTCAAAATGAAACAAATTGTTTCGACAATCCAAAAAGAACAAAACCAAATTGTTCGTAGCGAAGAATACGATCATCTCCTTGTTCAAGGAGTAGCAGGTTCTGGTAAAACTTCAATTGCCCTCCATCGTGCTGCCTATCTATTGTATAGACATCGCAAAACGCTTAAAAGCGAAGACATACTTATCATCTCACCAAACAACATATTTTCTAGTTATATTAGCGATGTTTTGCCTGAACTTGGCGAAGATAACCTAATAGAAACAACTTTTGCACAAATTGCATCAGCAGAACTTAAAAAGCCTATGCAAACTCGCGAAGAAATGCTTGATGAAATTGCAACAAATCCTAAGCAAGAATCTCTAAATGAAATTTCATTTAAATCTAGTTTTGAATATTTAGACGAACTTCTCAAATTCTTAAATGGAGACCTAGCACAAACTTTTACTCCTCAAACTTTGAGATTTATAACAAATGTAGACGAAGACGGAAATATCTTGGAAAAAATTGAATTTCCAGAGGAACAAACAAGAACTTTATTTTTTGATACATTTAAAAATTATTCTATATTTGATAGAATCAATAAAATTGCTTGGCAATATGCAATGGTCTTCACTTCTCAACGACATTATAATAAAGAACAAAATCGAGGACTAAAAGCAAGATTTACAAAAATACTATACAACTTTTTACCAATCAATGATGTCGACAAAATTTTCGAAATATTTTTGACTAGAATGGGTTTAAAAATAAATAAAAAAGATAGAGTACTTTACATGGATAAAGGTGCAATGCTTCTTATAAAACATTATTTGTATGGATTTAGTCATGATTTTTCAGCAAAATATCTAATTATAGATGAATGTCAAGACTTTACACCTGTTGACCTTTATATGTTTAAAAAACTCTGGCCATGCCCTAGTATTCTCCTTGGCGACATAAATCAATGTATAGAAAAATGTTTACCTCCCGACTATAACACTCGCATTGCAAAACTATGGGAAAGCGAATATGTTGAACTTTCAAAAACCTATCGTTCAACTAAGCAAATTGCTCAGTTTGCTCATAACTTGCTAGGATTGGGAAATATAGAATATGTAAATCGTGATGGTCAAACTCCACAAATAATCAAGTCAAGCACAAAAAACATTCAAAACGACATTGCAGATCTTATTGAAAAAGAATGTGCCGAATTTGAACATATTGCCATCATATGCAAATGTAAAAAAGAGGCAAAAATATTGGCTAAGCAATTAAAAGACAAAATTAAGTTCAAATATATTGAAAATCCAGAAGATTATAACAACAAAATACTTTTAACAACATGTGCAACTGCCAAAGGAATAGAATTTGATTGTGTTATTATCCCTTATGCAGATAAAGAAAACTATAAAAACAATCTAGATAAAAATATTCTTTATGTATCGTCAACAAGAGCATTACACAAATTATTCTTTATCACTACAGAAGAGAGAAGTGAATTTTTAAAAGACCTAAAATAAAGCACTTTTTTAAAAAACAAATATTTATGCATAAACTATACTAATTAGGTATGCAAAAATGTATAAAAATCAACACGCAAAAATAAAGCATAATTTGTCAAGCAAAATGAAACATTTTATTACCACAATATATGGGACTAATAGTTATGATTTAAGACAATTTTTGCAAAAATTCATGTGGAAATGTGGATAACTACCCAAAAAACACCCTGTTTAGGGTTAATATTCAACAAAATGCATAAAAATTAGCACAAATGTATAAATATTTATGTGTGGAAATGTGGATAACTGTTTGTGGTTAACTTTTATCAAATTATCCTAAAAAACTTATACAAAACGCTTGACTTTTATCTTAAAAAGCATTAAAATATGCGTCAATTTTATAGGACAGGCTTACAATTATAAATTATTAATTCAAAGGAGAGATTATGTCAAACAACAACCTTATAACACCGCGAAAATTGTCAGGTTTTATGGAATTGCCTCCATATAAGCAAATTATCTTTGACAATATGGTTGGCAAAATAATAAATGTATATAAAAACAATTGCTTTATGCCTCTCAACACCCCTATTCTTGAATATACAGATATTCTTATGGCAAAAAGCGGTGGCGAGATAGACAAAGAAGTTTATCACTTTTCAAAAGGCGATAACGACCTTTGTATGCGTTACGACCTTACTGTTCCGCTTGCTAGGTTTGTTGCAATGAATGCAGACACAATTTCATTTCCTTTCAAACGATATCAAGTAGGCAAGGTATTCCGTGGAGAAAGGCCTCAAAAGGGACGTTTCCGTGAATTTATACAATGCGACGCTGATATAATAGGACTGGACACGCTTCCTATAACTGCTGATGCAGAATGCATTAATCTTATTCACGAAACTTTTGACGCTCTAAACTTGGATATATTGATAGGAATTTCAAATAGAAACATTTTGTTTGGCTATATTGAAAGCCTTGGCTATAGAGTAAAAACTCAAGATATTTTGACAATATTGGACAAACTATCCAAGATAGGTAAAGAAAACGCATTTAAAGAACTAGAAAGTCTTGAAATAGACAGAGAGGATTGTACTAAACTTATTTCTCTATCAAGCCTAAAAGGCGATTTTAAAGATGTTATAAGAGATATTAAAGGTCTAAGTGATAATCTAACATATCAACAAGGTGTTTGCGATTTATTAAGCCTTTCAAATCATCTTGAGGCTTACAACATTCCAAAAGATAAATACATTTTAAACTTAGGAATTATTCGTGGCCAAAATTATTATACAGGAACAATTTTTGAAACGCTTCTTCCGAGCCATCCAGAATTTGGAACTGTTTGTGCTGGTGGAAGATATGACAATCTTGCTGGATATTTTACCAATAAAAAACTTCCTGGTGTGGGAATGAGCATTGGCTTTACTAGACTATTTGATTTACTCGATAACAATAGTATGCTTGGTAATTTCCCACTCTCTCCTGCCCAACTTGAAATTATTCCACTTGGAAACACATTGGATAAATGCCTTGAACTTTCTACATTCTTCCGTAAAAATAAAATTCGCTGTGAAGTTAATTACGACGAGCGCTCTTTTAAAGCAAAATTGAAAGATGCAAATAAAAAAGATATCCCATTTGTTATGATTGTTGGCGAAAATGAAGTAACTTCACAAATATACACTCTTAAAAATATGTTTGAAGGTATACAAGAAAATTTGGATCTTGAAAACTGTTTATCCAAAATACAAAAGTTCTTACAAAAATAAAGCGGAATTGAATTCCGTTTTTTATATATCCTATTTATGCATCTATTTTAAATCTTCTAACTTGCAACCACATTTTGGTAAACTAACAGTATATTCTTTTCTAAAAATAACACCTTCTGCAATAAGCATTTCTTTTTGCTTATCTTTGCCTCCAAAAGTATCATCTTCTGCTAGATCTCCATACTTATTTACTACTCTATGACATGGAACAAGCAAAGGATATTGATTTGCACGCAAAGCCCAACTTATTTGCATTGAAAGACGCTCTCCACCAAGCAGTTGAGATATCTGTCCATAGGTAGCCACCTTTCCTTTAGGTATTTTTTTTACAATAATATATACTTTTTGAAAGAAACTTTGCTCCATTCCTGACTCCTTTATTGAAAATAATATATCACTTTTGTACAGAAAAGACAAATAATCGACAGAAAAAATACAAAAATCTACCAAAAAAGATAAAAACCTGCATTATTCGACATTTTTCCCATGGAGTATTATGTCGAATTTTGAAAAATAATGGCAAAATCGTCATATTTTTATACAAAAATTTATCTTGATATTTTTGCTTATTTTTCTTTGAAAATGGTTTTTAAATAATTATAATAAAATTATGAAATGTTTTGATTGCCCAAGAAATTGCGGAGTGGACAGAAATCAAAATCTCGGCTTCTGCAGAGAAAGCGATAAAATCCGCATAGCAAAGATAATTCCAAATTTTATGTGGGAAGAGCCATGTCTGACAGGAAATAAAGGAGCACTTGCTATCTTTTTTTCTGGTTGTAATTTAAGATGCAAATTTTGTCAAAATTATCAAATCTCACATATAGGCAAGGGCGAGGAATATTCTCCACAGGAATTTAAAGATTTATTATCAACTTATAATCTTAGCAACTTCTCTTGTATAGACCTTATCACGCCAACACATTTTTCTAGCCTATTATTTCAGGCTTTAAAGGATTTTAATTCCCCTATCCCAATCGTATGGAATTCAAGCGGTTATGAAAAAGTGGAAACAATAAAAAAGGTATCTTCTTTTGTAGATATCTTTCTTATAGATTTTAAATATTACGACAATCAACTTGCACAACATCTTTCTTGTGCTAACGATTATTTTGAATATGCTTCAACCTGCATAAAAGAAATTTCTATACTAAAACCAAACAAATTTGATAACAATCTTATGCAGCAAGGAATGATAATAAGACATTTAGTTTTACCAGAAAACTATAAAGACAGCATAAAAATTTTGGATTATATCAAAACAAATGTAAATGATCCAGTTATCGCTTTAATGAGTCAATTTACCCCCACTAAAGAAAGTCCTATAAAAGAAAGACTTAAACCTTTAGAGTTCAAAATTGTTTTATCTCATGCCAAAAAGATAGAATTAAATAAAGGTTATTTTCAAGATTTATCAAGTTCTTCGACAGAATTTATACCAAAATTTTAGTTAAACATTTGACTTTTTTGATAAAGACTGATATTCTTTTTATATGATTAGAAGTAATACACAACAAAATTTAAGAATTCAATATAAAAAATACTTGAAAACAAGATTAAACACTATTCGTTTTACAGGACTTTTTATTGCTCTTTTGGTTATGGTTTTACTTGCCATCCAACAATTTAAAGTTTTGGACAGCCTTTGGAATTGCGTATCAATACTATATTGTTGCGGTGTTCTTTTCACTTTGTATGCACAATATCAAGATATAAGACTAAAGAAAGGACTTGCAATGTTATCAAGAACATTTGCTACTTTACTATACATCTGCACGCTTGGAATTTTGATATTAATTATTTTAGATAAATTCTTTGTTATAACTTTATAAAAAACAACCTTTGATAGGTTGTTTTATTTTATAATAATTATTGTAATTCCAGGATTTGATTTGTTTAAATCTTCATCAAATATAGTTTTATCACGATTTAGTAGATAAAGAGTTTTTTTATTAAAAATATCCCAACTTTCTCCACCAAAAAAATCGTAAATTTTGCCCTGCTTTTTATATTGTCTTAAAATCTTTCGTAATTCTAGCAAAATCGCTCCGCCTCGGCCATGCGAGCCATATCCGTGCAAAACCTTGATGGCAGAAACACCTTCTCGTTCTGCATTTTCTATTGCGATCTCAACATTTGCAATTGCAATATCCACACTAGGCGAAAACTCTTTAAGATTTAAAACCTTTAACATTCTCCTGCCTCTTTAAGGCGATTTAAGGTCTCTTCTTCGCCCAAAATCGTCATTATCTCATAAAGATCAGGACTGTCTTTTTTGCCTGTTAAAGCCAAGCGAATGTATTCACAGGCCTTAGCCACATTTCCTTTATAAGCGTCTGGATTTGCTTTGTATAGTTTGTTATCAACAGCATAGCCAAGATGCTCCGCCACCTCTTTTACTCCTGCAAACCAAGAATCTTTATCTACTGGCAAAACAAAATTTTTAGCATACTCAGTCAAAAATTCTTTATAGTTTGCTTTAATATCAATCTCGTCAATCAATTGAGGTTTTGAGAACATATATGAATAAAGATTTTCTATCATACTCCATTTATAAATGTCTTTTCTAGGCTTTACTCCCCCTCGGCCAATTCCACAAACTTTGATAGCAAGATCTTTTCTTTCTTTTAATGTGTTAGCAAGGCTAGCATTAAACTCTTCTGCCCATGCAAGCCAATTTGAATAAACTTCCTCAGCGGTCATTCTTGCAACAACATTTTTTGATACATCCTCAAGTTTAACAAAATCAAAAAGTGGAGATCCTGCAGTTATATCTGTTATTCCAAATTTAAATTCGCTATAATGAGCATTTGGATTTTTAGCACGCCAAGGCTCAAACCCAGAATTTATAAGATTTAACAAGTACTCTACTACTGCTACAACTGGAAATCCTTGCTCTGTAAAATATTGCATATTACTTTCAGGGTCTTTACGCTTTGAAAGTTTACGCTTATTGCCATTTTCGTCAATCTTACAAATAACTGGCGTATGGCAATATTTCACAGGTTTAAATCCAAGTGCATTAAATATATCGATATGCGATGGAGTTGATGTAAACCATTCTTCACCACGAACAACAACAGTTGTGCCCATAAGAGTATCATCTATGGCGTGTGCAAACGCATAAGGAGGAATTCCATCATCTTTTATCAAAATAACATCTCTAGCATTTTCAGGAAGTTCTACCTCACCCTTGATTATATCAAAAAATTTCATGCGTTTACTGCCGTCATTTGGAGTCTTTAAACGAATTGCAAACTTTTCGCCATTTTGAACACGCTTTATAGCCTCTTCTATTGTTATATCTCTACATGGATCAAAATAAGCATTACTACTACTTTCGCTATAACGCTCCTCTCTATCCTTTAATATATCCTCTAAACCCTCAGTCTTTTTGCAAAAACATGGAAAAGCCTTTCCTTCGGCAACAAGTTGTTTTGCAAAAGCATGATAAATCTCAAGTCTTTGACTTTGAATATATGGCCCATAATCACCAACATTCTTTTTCCCTAAAAGTTGATATTCATCTGGTGCTTGCTCAAATCGATTTAAAATATCAAAAATAATTTCCATCGCACCTTCAACTTCGCGTTTTTTGTCTGTATCTTCATTGCGAAGATAAAAAACACCACCACTATTTTTTGCCAAAGTTCTATCAATAAGTGCTGAGAAAAATCCGCCAATATGCATAAAGCCTGTTGGACTTGGGGCAAAACGAGAAACCACCGCGTTCTCTGGAAGCGAGCGTGGTGGATATTTCTTGAAAATTTCTTGAACTGTTATTTTTATATTAGGATATAGCACATTGGCTAAATCTTGATAGGTCATAATAAATCTCCTATTTTTTCATGATTAAATTTAAATAATCGATATATTCATTGGTATAAATTGTAAAATAATCACCTATTTCACTATAATAATTATTAGCAAATGGTTGTTTCTCAGTGTAGGCATTCATATTGCAAGAATAATTTACATAGTACTTATAAAGGCTAAAATTTTCTAATGATTTATTTAACATTTTTCTTTCATTATCAAGTCCTTCAAGCACATTAAAAAGTTTATTAACACTAGTATTCAAATATTTGATTGTGACTGATTCGTCATCATCCACATTTTCCTCTACTACTTCCCCTGTCAAAACTTTAAAATCGTCTTCTTTTTTAGACAACAACTCAAAGGCTTTTACAAATCCAGACTTTATTTTTACAATCAAGTTTTTAAATTCTTGAACCTTTTCATCTCCTGCCAAAGAAGAATAATCTTCCATATCCAAGTTTACAATTAGGCAATTGAAATAATCATAGCCAAGTTGCAAAAGGAAATAATCACGAAGTACACTTGTATCATTTTCATTTAACATTCTATTTGTTTTTGCTAAAGATTGATAATCATTAAAAACTTCATGTTTAACTTTTGCCAAATTTAATGCAACTTGATAGGTAGTTTCAAAAAGATTATAAAGTGATCTATTATATACTTCTAACATACCCTCTGCAACAACAGGAGCATTTCCAACTGTTCTTAATGCATCATATTCTTTTGCACTTTTTTTGTATGAATCAACCCAAGCAGGAAGAGAATTTGTAAGATCATTGATTACATTTTGTTTTTCTGCCGAAATATTTTCAAGGTCTTTGATACGCTCTATGTCTTTTGAATATTTTTGAATAAAATTCATAGGCAACACAAATATTTGATTATAATAATTATATTGACTGTTATTTATATAATATCTAAGCACATAATCACTTTCAACGGATGCAACATTTGCTGTTGTAAACATATTGTGATTTTCATCTTCTTTATTTATTGTTTGAATTGCACTAGAAAGTTTTTCATAAGCAAGCAAAGGGTCTTGAGTCTTGCCACAGGCAAACAAAGTGAAGACTGAAACAAAAACAATCATACAGGTTAAAAATCGAGTTAATATTTTTTTCATACTTTTAGCCCTCCTTGCAAGAATGTTTTGGTTTTATCTAACACTCCTTTGCTATCTGCAGAAACACTTTCAAAAGTAAAACCATTTTCATTTATACTATCAATAACGCTACTTAATGTTTTATCTTTTCCATAAATTGTTTCAAAAGTTGAAATCAATGAATAACTTTCTTGCAACTCTTCACTAAAGTTATATTTTATCAAAACATTATTATTTTTTATATCAAGATAACTTATAAAATTGTTAAGATATTGAATTTTATAGGTTGATTTTTCAAAATCTTTATTAATTAAATTTAGATAATTGTCAACATTGTCTAAAACCAAGTTGGTCAACTGATTAGCCAAAATTCCATTTGGAACACAGTCCTTATAAATCTCACAAAGACTATTTATAACGGTTACATAACAATTTAGATATTTGACATAATATCCTCTAAATTCTTTCCAATAACTTTCAAAGAAAGTATTATCTTGGTCACCTAGTTCTTGCATAACTTTTACAATAACATCTTCCATCTTTTTTTGTTCAGTATTAGCAACATCATAATTTTTCATTATAACGCCATAATTTGATTGGAATGTAGATTTATCTTCAGCAAAAACAATGTAATCATTATAAAAATCCATAATTTGATTTATAGCCAATGTTAATGTATAAACATTTTGTGTTTCCTGGCCGTAAACTTTATTGATTGCTTCAATGTTTGTAATTTTAGTTTGAAAATCTTTATATAATTTTTTGTTTTTATCTTGCTTTAAAAACATAGATTGAGTTTGAGTATTAGTTCTCTCTACAGCATTGCTAACATTTTTAGGCAAAAATACAATGATAAGAGTTATAGCAATTGCAACTAGAATAACTACACTCAAAACAATTATCCATTTTTTACTTTTAATTTTTTCTCCGCTCATTTCCCCTCCTTATTCATCATCGCCAAACACATCAACATTTTGATTTGCCTCTAAAGGTGCTTCTTCTATATCAGGTGCATTTACAGTTTCGGTTTTTTGAACTTTAGTTTTATCACCATAATTGACAAATGTTGTATACTCACCAATCCAACGAAGTTTTACAGTTCCAGTTCCACCATTTCTGTGCTTTGCAATAATAAGTTCTATAGTGCCAGGTTCATCTTCTTGTGGAGTGTCATTATATTTTTCTGGATTAAACAAGAATAAAACAATGTCGGCATCTTGCTCAATCGCACCCGAATCACGGAGGTCACTAAGCATAGGTCTATGGTCTTGACGAGACTCTACGGCACGAGATAATTGAGACAAAACAATAATTGGCACATTCAACTCTTTAGCGGCAATTTTAAGCGTTCTCGAAATCTCGCTAACTTCGTTTGTTCTGTTTTCTGTAGATTTTTTACCAGAACTCATGAGTTGAATATAGTCAACCATAATTAAGTCTATATTATCTTTGGCTTTCAATCTTCTACATTTAGAAATAAGGTCTGTTGGGCTTGTCATAGCAGAATCATCTACATAAAGACCACTTGATTCTAGTTTTTTTGTGGCTGTCCAAATGCGTTGCCATTCTTCAGCAGACATTGTACCTTTTAAGGCTTTGCCCATAGGAACTTTTGCAAGCGAACAAATTGCTCTTTGCATAAGTTGTTCTCTAGACATTTCAAGCGAGAACACCGCACATTTTTTCCCAAGTTCAACAGCGGCATAGGTAATTATGTTCATAGAAAAAGATGTTTTACCAACGCCGGGACGAGCAGCAAGCAAAATTAAGTCTGAATTTTGAAGACCATTTGTAATAGCATCAAAATCTTTAAATCCTGTAGGAATACCTTTGATAGATGTTGGATCTTTTGCAATAGTATCAAATTTATCTAGCACCTTTTTTATTGCACCGCCTGGTTTTCCAACATGCTCTAACGAAGAGCGAGATTGTTTTTCAGCGATATCAAAAACAACTTGTTCTGCAAATTGAAGATCTTTGTCTTTATCTTCATTTTTAAAACTTTCTTCAATAATTTCTTGACCAGACTTGATAAGTTTTCGTCTAATCGAATTGCTTTTTACAATATCACAATAATAAGAGAAGTTTGCAGCCGATGGAACAGCATTAGTTAAAAATGTAATATACTCGATGCCACCAACCTTTTCAAGCAATTTATCTGTTTCTAGTTGAGCCGCAAGAGTAACAAAATCTACAGGCACAGAGCGTTGATAAATTTTTAGCATACAATTATAAATCTCTCTGTGTGCATCAGAATAAAAATCGTCATCGCTCATAATAGGAAAAATATCTGCTTGAGCAATATTATCAAGCAAAATACAGCCAAGCACTGCCTGCTCGGCCTCTAAATTGTGTGGAAGCATTTTATAATCTGCCATAATTTCCTCCTAGTGTGAAAAAGGGTCTTTTGTTTGATTTTCGACCGCCTCTCTTTCCTTCTTTTTATCAATTTTAGCACAAATCAAGAGAAATAACAAATAGAAAACCCCCGCTGTGACGATAATTATAAATCCATTCCAAACAGCAGGAATTTTAGCATAATAATCCAAAATATAACATTCAATTAAACAAAAAATAAATATGCCAACAATAAACCACATAGTTCGCTTCAAATTTTTCTTTAAATTTCTGCTTTCTTTTGGAGCAATCATGCTTTTCCCTCCTTTTTTTAAACTAAATATAAAATAAAATTTATTTTTTACTTAAAACATCCTTATTTATGCTACAATTCATTAAAATTAGCAACCATTATCAATTACGCAGTCTTTGCTCGCAACCAACTTTTTTGTTTGCTTCAAGTAATTATAAATTTTATGGTTTTGAAGTCTTTGCTTGTTTTTTTTCACTTTTAAATGTTTAATTATCAATTTTCGAAGTCTTGCGTAAGCTCCAACAAGAAAATTGATAATTAAACATCCCTTCTTATATTTCCCCTCTCATAATCTTACCCTTCTCGCGAAGTCGCATGTTATGATCAAGAATAATCTTTCTAATTCTCATACTCTTAGGAGTCACTTCCAAAATCTCGTCATCAGCAAGAAATTCGATAGCATCTTCAAGACTTAATCTCTTTGGAGGAGTTAGTCTTAAAGCCTCGTCAGAGCCAGATGCACGACAATTTGAAAGGTGCTTTTTCTTACAAACATTTACAACAATGTCGTCGCCCTTAGGGTTTTGTCCAACAACCATTCCTGCGTAAACAGGCACTCCTGCACCAATAAAAAGATCTCCACGCTCTTGTGCATTGAACAAACCATATACAATCGCTTCTCCACTTTCATGAGCAATCAATGATCCATATTCTCGACGATTGATTTCTCCCTTCCATGGCTCATAACCTTCATAAATTGTATTGATAACACCTTCACCCTTTGTATCTGTCAAAAGTTCGCTCTTAAATCCAAACAAACCTCTTTCTGGGATCAAAAATTCCATTTTCATTCTAGAGCCGTGAGGTGTCATCCCAACAAGTTCACCCTTGCGGACACCCATCTTCATCATAACAGTACCTGTGCAATCTTCTGGCACATCAAGGAAAAGTCTATCTATTGGCTCACATTTAACGCCATCTATATTTTTAATCAAAACCTTAGGCATAGAAACTTGAAATTCATAACCATCTCTACGCATATTTTCAATCAAAATTGAAAGGTGCATTTCACCACGCCCACAAACTTGAAATCTCTCAGCAGTATCGCCATCACTAACCTTTAAAGAGAGGTCTTTTACAGCTTCTTTATACAATCTATCTCTAAGATGCCTGCTTGTCACATATTTGCCTTCCTTACCTGCAAAAGGACTATCGTTAACCATAAAAGTCATTTCAACAGATGGTTCTGCAATCTTAACAAATTCAAGAGGCTCAACTTTGCTTGCATCACAAATTGTATCACCAATTTGGACATCTTCAAGCCCTGCAACACAAACAATTTCACCGATAGGAACTTCGTTTACTGGCACACGCTTAACACCTTCAAAAACAAACAAAGAAACGATTTTAGATCTAACTTGTTTTGCCTTATCGTGATAGTTGCAAAGCACAACACTTTGCCCAACACTCAATTTACCTTGTGTAAGTTTACCAACGGCAAGTTTACCAACATAGTCGTTATGTTCGGCAGAAGAAATAAGCATTTGTGCAGACTTTTCAGCGTCACCTTCTGGTGCTGGAATATGTGAAATAATTGTATCAAAAAGTGGAGTCATATCAGTTCCAACTTTGTTTATATCTGTTGAAGCAATACCTTGACGAGCAGACGCAAAAACGAATGGAGAATTTAATTGTTCTTCATCGGCATCAAGTTCAAGGAAGAGTTCAAGAACTTCATCCACAACTTCGCTAAGTCTTGCATCTGGTTTATCAATTTTGTTTACAACTACAACAACTTTAAGTTTAAGTGCAAGAGCTCTTTCAAGTACAAAACGAGTTTGAGGCATTGGTCCTTCATACGCGTCAACAACAAGCAAAACGCCATCTACCATTTTAAGTACACGTTCAACCTCTCCACCGAAATCAGCGTGTCCCGGAGTGTCGATAACATTGATTTTTACACCATTATAAAGGCAAGAGCAATTTTTAGATAAAATAGTAATTCCTCTTTCTCTTTCAATGGCGTTTGAATCCATAACTCTGTCTTCAACCACTTGGTTTTCTCTAAAAACACTGCCTTGTTTTAAAAGAGCATCCACCAAACTAGTTTTACCATGGTCAACATGGGCAATTATCGCAATATTTCTAATCTTTTCGTTTTTCATTTTCTTTATGTCCTTTTATATTTCTAACACTTTATTTTACCACAAACAAATGCATTTTTCAAGGAAGTAAAGAAAAAAATATGAAAAAGTTAAAGAAAGTTTTTCATAACCACAAAATTTATTAAATAAAAAAATAAAAATTAATCTTCAAGCCCTAAAAGATAATCAGCACTTTCACCTAATGCTTTGCAAATTATAATTAAAGTGTCAAGCGTTGGTTCTCTTTTGCCAGTGCAATAGTTGTTCACAACACTTTGTGACATCCCAATTTTCTTTGCTAATGCAGATTGTGACAATCCCAAATCTTTTAAAACTTCATTTAATCTTTCTGCGAACTTATTCATAGCAATATTATACCGCTAATAGCCATAAATTTGTTGACAAATGGCTGATAGCCATAGTATAATGTATTATGGCTTACAGCCTTAGGAGGAAAAATGAGAGAAGAAAAATTTTATCAAAATGTAAATTTAAAGTTGGAAAAACTAATAAAAGAAAGTAAAATGAGCGTAATTGAATTATCAAAACTATCAAAAGTTTCAACCTCAACAATTTATAAAATTTTTAGAAATAAAAAATTTATGATTAAAACTTCAACTTTTTTACGTATAGTCTATGCACTTAATATTAAAACTGACGACTTTTTTAATGACGGAGTATTTGAAAGAAAAAGATAATAAAAAAGCATTTCGAACTTTCTATAAAGAAAGAAGGAATGCTTTTTATAGTTTTCTTTTGTTTCTTTTCTTTAAAAGAAAAGAAAGATAAAAAAGTAAGTACGCAAGTGCACTTATCTTTTCTTTTCAAGTTGCTTTTTCAATTTTTGAATCTTGTCGCGGAACTCCATTGCGCGCTCAAACTCAAGAGAATTGGACGCAATCTTCATCATAGCCGTCAACTTTTCAATCTCGCGTGGAATGTCCTCTCTCTTGAGTTTGCCATCTTCCACTTTCTTGGTTATCTCAAGCGTGTTGTTTATCTCTTTGATAATAGTCTTTGGAATAATTCCATGCTCCTCATTAAACTTCTCTTGAATTGCACGCCTACGCTCGGTTTCGCCAATTGCCCTCTTCATACTATCGGTTATATTGTCGGCAAACATGATAACTCTGCCATTAGCATTTCTTGCAGCACGACCTATTGTTTGTATTAATGCCCCTTCACTTCTAAGAAACCCCTCTTTGTCGGCATCAAGGATCGCCACCAGTTCAACCTCTGGCATGTCCAAACCTTCACGCAACAAGTTTATTCCCACCAAAACATCAAACTCACCCGAGCGTAGTCCATTGATAATTTCAACTCTTTCCATAGTATCTATTTCGCTATGCATATATTTGGCTTTAATTTTATGATCTGTAAGATAAGTGGTCAAACTTTCTGCCATTTTTTTAGTTAGTGTCGTCACCAAAACGCGTGCATGATTTTTTACTGTTTTATTGATTTCAACCATAAGTTGTTCAATCTGATTCTCAATCGGCTTAACTTCAATCATAGGATCTAAAAGCCCTGTTGGACGAATAACTTGTTCTACTACTTGACCCGCCCTTTCAAGTTCATACTTGCCAGGAGTTGCCGAAACATAAACAACTTGACCTAACTTGGAATTAAACTCTTCAAAAGTAAGAGGCCTATTATCTCGCGCAGCCTCCAAACGAAAACCATAATCGACAAGAGATGTTTTTCTTGCTTTATCACCATTATACATTGCTCTAACTTGTGGAAGCGTCATATGGCTTTCATCAATGATAGTTAAAAAGTCTTTTGGGAAATAATCTATAAGTGTAAAAGGTGGCTCTCCAGGTTTTCTATCATCAAAATATCTAGAATAATTTTCTATTCCACTACAATAGCCAATCTCTCTCATCATTTCAAGATCATAAGAAACACGCTGGGCAATACGCTCACTTTCTATATACTTGCCTTGTTTTTCAAATTCTTTAGCGGCTTTGACTCTATCGTTTTCAATCTCTTCAAGCACATTTTCCATTTTTTCGCGTCCAACTACATAGTGTGTAGCAGGATAGATAGACACAACTTTTAGTTGATTTATTAAATTCCCAGAAACTGGTTCAAACTCATATATTTTTTCTATTTCATCTCCAAAGAAAAGAACTCTAATAGCCATTTCACTTTGGTTTGATGGAAATATATCCAATGTATCACCTTTAACCCTAAAAGTTGAACGCTTGAAATCTATATCATTTCGCATATATTGAATTGAAATGAGCCGAGATATAATTTCATCTCTATCAACAACATCTCCTTCGCGAAGTGAGATGTGCAATCTTTCATATTCTTCTGGGCAACCCAATCCATAAATACAAGAAACAGAAGCCACTATTATAACATCATCACGCTCCAAAACAGAGGCCGTGGCTGACGAGCGGAGTTTGTCTATTTCTTCATTGATAGACATATCTTTTTCGATATATGTATCACTTGATACGATATATGCTTCTGGCTGATAGTAATCATAATATGACACAAAAAATTCTACACGATTATTGGGAAAAAACTCTCTAAACTCATTACAAAGTTGAGCGGCAAGTGTTTTATTATGTGCTATACCAAGTGTAGGTTTTTTATTATTTTTTATTATATTTGCCATAGTAAAAGTTTTTC
>CAMUNJ010000007.1 GCA_947090235.1 uncultured Bacillota bacterium | reverse complement strand
GACTCCTGATTTTAAATATTGTAAAGTCAAATTGGGTATAGATCAAGAAGATGAAAAAGTTTTAAATGAAATCATTTCTACTTTGCAAAAATCGGAAGGCTTTATAAAACGCGAACTTGCAAATATGGTTAAAATGCCTCAAGTTCCAAAACTATCTTTTGTTGTAGATAAAGGTACACAGGCAACAATTAGAATAAATGAGATTTTAAAAAATCTTAATATACCTAAAGCAGATGATGAAGAATAATATAAATATTTAAGGAGTTTTTACTAATGGATAAAAAGACCTTTAAGAAAATTAAACAAACTATAAATAAGGCGAAATCAATCGCCTTATTTTGCCATATTGACCCGGATTTTGATTGCTTAAGTTCTATGTACGCATTAAGGTACTGCTTAATTCAATTGAATAAAAATGTGCAGATGTTTACTCATGAAAAATTTTCTTTAAACAAAAAAGCAATATTTGATGAAAGCCTTGTTAAAATTGGGGAGTTTGATGCAAATCAATTTGATTTAGTTATGACCGTGGATGTTCCTTCAATAGATAGACTTGGAATATATGCAAAGGATATAGAAAAGTTTGAAAAAACTATCAAATTAGACCACCATCAAGTAAGAGAAGAATTTGCAAAAATTGCTTATGTGAATACAGAAAAGTCATCCTGTTGTGAAATTATTTTTGATTTAATCAAACTTTATAAGATAAAAATTACTCCAGAAATAGCAACAATTTTATATTGTGGACTTAGTTCTGATACTAATTCTTTTGTTAATAATAATACTAATTTAAATTCTCTTGAAACCGCTTTGGAGTTGTACAAACTGGGCGGAGATATTATCAAAGCCAGCGATGTTAATACAAAGATGAAAACTATGGCAGAGTTTAAATTGAAAAAAATCTTTTATCGAAATGTTGAAATCGTAAATAAAGAAATAGCAATTTCTACTTTAACTCTAGCAGAAATGAAATCAGCGGACGCAATAAAACAAGATAGTGAAGGCTTTAGTAGTGAACTTTTGTCTTTTGAAGGCATCAATATTTCTTGTTGTATGACTCAAAAAGAAGAAAATTTATTTAGTTGTTCTCTTCGTTCTATGACGGGCTATGATGTGAGTCAAATAGCCGGGAAATTTAATGGAGGTGGACATATATGTGCCGCTGGATGTAAAATTAAGGCTAAAACTATTGATGATGCCAAAGAAAAGTTCTTGAAAGAAGCAATAAAATATTTAAAAAATAAAGCGAAAGAAACAAATGAAAGCAGTAAATAACACTATATTAAAAACTGGAATAATTTTAGTCAATAAACCAAGAGGTTTGAGTTCTTTTACTGTCGTAAATATTGTTAGAAAACGCTTGGGGGCAAAGAAAGCAGGGCATTTGGGGACTTTAGATGTTGCGGGTGAAGGACTTTTGCCAGTTGCGTTAGATAAAGCAACCTGTCTATTTGATTATTATCTTTCTAAAGATAAGATATATAAAACTGTATTTGAGTTTGGCTGGACAACAGACACGCTTGATTTGGAAGGCAAAGAGACTAATAGAAACGACAAAATTATTAGCAGGGAAGAGATACTAAAAGTTATTCCAACTTTAGAAGGGAAATATCCGCAAATGCCACCTCAATATTCTGCTAAAAAAATAAATGGGCAAAAGGCTTATGATATTGCAAGAAGTGGAGGACAAGTAGAATTAAAGCCAAAAGAAATCAGGGTTTATTCTATTAAACTTTTACAAGAAATAAAACCTAATGTGTTTGAGTTTGAAATACATTGCTCATCAGGTACTTATATACGCTCTATAGCAAGAGATATGGCCGACAGATTATCAACATTTGGTGTTATGCAAAGCATACTACGCACAAAATGTAGCGATTTTACATTAGAAAATGCGTACACATTGGAAGAAATAAAAAAAGGAAATTATCAAATAATAAATGTGGAAACATTGTTTGATTATACAAAGATTTACTTTAATGAGGAGCAAACTCAAAGATTGAAAAATGGTCAATTTGTAAAAGTGGGGATTGAAATGGCTTTGAAAGACGGCGTTTATAAAGCGTATTATGGTCAAGAATTTTTAGGTGTTTTTGAATCAAACAACAAAGTTTTAAAATTTATTTATAAATTTATGTAAATATGATATTGTGCTTGGCACAAAGGAGGAATTATGTCTGTATTATTTGGACCTGCTGGCGGTGGTGAAGAAGCCGTTAGTTCTGGCATAACCATTACTAAAATACCAGAATATATAAAAGAAAAAGGATTGGATGCATTTGAATATTCTTTTGGACATGGTTATATGATGTCAATTAAAACTGCATTGCTTGCAGGAATGAAATTTAAACAACATGATATCAAACTTAGTCTTCACGCACCTTTTTATATCAATTTTGCAAACCCAGATGATATTATGTATCAAAAATCTGCTGGATATCTTTATACTGGCATTAAATTTTTGAGAGCCTTGGAAGCCGATAAACTTGTTTTTCATTCTGCTTCTTGTGGAAAGCAAGATAGGAGTGAAGCATATAAATTGACCTTTGATCGTTTTCAAGAGACTTTTGATAAAATGGAAGAACAAAATCTCTTGGACGGAATATATCTTTGTCCTGAAACAATGGGAAAATCAATGCAGATAGGGACATATAAAGAGGTTATAGATCTTTGTACAGTAAATTCTCACTTGACTCCTACTTTCGATTTTGGTCATATAAACTGTATAATGCAAGGAGGTCTAAAATCACCAGAGGATTATAAACGCATTTTTGATTATGCTATTGAAAAATTGGGATTTGATCGTACTTCAAATTGTCATATACATTTTTCCAAAATTCAGTTTGGTGAGAAAGGTGAAATACGACATTTAAATTATACAGAAGATCAAGTTTATGGGCCTGATTTTGATCCGCTTGCAGAAGTTTTGATAGATTATAAACTTTCTCCTCGAGTTATTACAGAATCAATGTCAAACATGGTTAACGACGCCATTTTACTTAAAAAAATATATAACGAAAAAATGAAATAAGGTATTGAAATAAATTGTTATTTATGGTAATATTCTTTTAGAGGTAATTTTATGACTAATGAAGAAAATATAAATTTAAGAAAAAGATTGTTTGAAATAATTTCTAAGTTTATGATAGGGAAACAAAAAAATACTGATGTAAAAGAACTAGCAGAAATTTTTATTTACCATGCTCCATATAAAAACAGAGTAGTGTATAAAACAAGCAAAGACGACTTAAAAATAGATTTTAAAAAGTTTATTGATGATGATGGAAGTTATGAAAACAAAGTTATCACTTTTGATAAAAACACTTATCGCAAGAATTTCTTTGATATTTTAATAACTCTTGGACATGAATATACACATTACATTCAGGATTTAGTAAATAAAGCAGTTAAAGAACATAAAATTGCTAAAATCAGAGAAAGAGTTCAAAAGATTATTTATTCTTTAGAGTTACCAAACTCGGGGGGGGGAATTTATAACTTCTTGAAAACTTATAAATATCTTAATCTTGCCCTCAAGCCAAAAGAAGTTGAGCCTATTGCTTATGCATTATATCTGCAATTGCCTGACGAAGAAAATGCAAGAAAATGTTCTTTTCAATTTGTAAAAGAAATTTTACATTCTTTAAAAGAGGATGAGTTATGTCCTCAAAACGTTAGAGAATATTTAACTCTGCAAGAAACATTACTGAAGTGCAAATGGAAAAAAGAATTAAAAAATTATGATAAAAATTATTATGTTTTACGCAGAGTGTATGAAAAGGCAATACAAGATACTGAACATGTGCCTTATAAAGAGATTATTGCAAAAAGTAAAGATCCTAAATTACAAGAAGAGTTAATTTGTGGAAAGATGTTAAATTATAGAAAACAGGGAATGGAAAAGAAGGAATATTTCAAACATCTTTTTAATTCATGCGGATTATTTTACTCTCCAAACGAGTATGAAGGTATAAACAATGACCTCAAAAATCTAACTATTGAATATTTGACAAATGATAAAGATGTTGATATTTCTCATATCATTTTATTGCTTGAATATATAAAGGTAAACAATAAATATTATAAAGATAACAAATTTGATTTTGTTGAACTGAGCGACTTTCCAGAAATTTGCACTAAACTTTTAAAAAATAGAAATTCAAAAACAGTTTATGATTTTGTAGAAGGAATTTTTAATACTGCCATTTCTAAAAAAGATAAAAACAATCCTATACAAAAAACTTTAAGAAAGAATTTAACAAAAAAACAATGTGGAGATATTTATTGGGATCTTGTTCAAAATGATGATTTATGTAACGCTATCTTTACAGAGCGAGAACGACTTGTTGCTAAACAACAAGAAGATAAAAATTTGCAAGATGAAAAGGCTTCAAATCCTATTGAGAAGGCGGAAATGTTGATAAATCAAGTAGAGGCTTTAATAGAAAATGTTAATTTAGATTTATTAGTAAAGTTAGACGACTATATTTCTTGTGGGAAACAGGCTCTTGCAAAAACCCAATATAAAAATAAGTGCAAAGAAAATGAAATAGAAGGTTAAAAAGTTTTATTAACTACAAAATTTTTGACAAAAATACTAGACAATAGGTAAGGATTGTGGTAAAATAAATAAGAATTTAGTTTAAGGAGATTATTATGATTACAGCAGGCGATTTTAGAAAAGGCGTCACTTTTGAAATGGACGGAGTTGTTTACTCTGTTGTGGATTTCTTACATGTTAAACCTGGAAAAGGTTCACCATTCGTTAGAGCAAAACTTAAGAATGTTATGACTGGACAAGTTAAAGAACAAACTTTTAATCCATCAGATAAATTCCAAGTTGCAGTTATTGAAAAGAAAGAAATGACTTATCTTTACAACGATGGAGATATTTACTACTTTATGGATGCTGAAACTTACGAACAAATTCCACTCAACAAAGATTCTGTTGAAGATGCACTCAATTTCGTAAAAGAAAATACAAATGCAACTATGTATTTCTATAAGGGCAATCCATTCTCAGTTTATCCTCCAACATTTGTTGAACTCGAAGTTATTGATTGTGAGCCTGGAATCCAAGGAGATACTTCAAAATCTACAACAAAACCAGCCAAAGTTGAAACAGGTTATGTTTTAGGTGTTCCTCTCTTTGTTAATATTGGAGATATCATCCGCATTGATACTCGTGACGGATCTTATATGGAAAGAGTAAAATAGTGTTTAATGCGTAATTTATTGAGATTTATGCAATTGATAATAAAACATTAAATAGAAAAGTGGCTAAGCCACTTTTTTTGTTGCAAAATATTGTAGAAATTTATCATTCTTTGTCTTAATATCATTTTGACATTTTACACCTCATACATTATCGCATGAGGTGAATAATGCTAGAAAAAATACTGCCTGAAAATATATATAATATTCTTGCAGAGAGGATTTCTTTTAAATCTTTAAATGAAATTCGTTTTCGTGCGGACAAGCCTATCGTTGTTATTTTGGATGGACAACGATATTTTTTGGGCAATCCTGGTATAACTGCAAATATCAAAGAGGCTATCTCCTCAAGCAAAGTTATGATAGAAGATATAATATTTCGAGCAAGCGAATGTTCAATCTATTCGGTAAATGAACAAATAAAAAAGGGATTTATCGTCACTCAAGGTGGAATTAGACTTGGCATTGGTGGGGATTTTATTGAAGAAAATGGTGTTATTAAAACTATGACTAATTTTAATTCTTTAAACCTTAGATTTCCTCATGAAGTTAAAAATTGTTCGCTTCCTGTATTTAATTTTTTGCTTCAAAACGAAACTATCCAAAACACTTTAGTTTTATCACCTCCAGGTGCAGGAAAAACAACTTTTTTGAGAGATTTTGTCTGTCAACTTTCTCAAAGAAATTATGCTTACAATGTTCTAGTTCTTGATGAAAGAGGTGAACTTGATTTAGGCACACCTCAAAGTTTAGGAAACTTTAGCGATAAAATATCTTTTGCTCGCAAGAAAATAGGTTTTGAGAATGGTATTCGGGCATTAAGTCCAAACCTTATTGTAACTGATGAATTGGGGAGTAAAGAAGATTTAGACGCTGTTTTATATGCTTCAAATTGTGGAGTTAACATTTTGGCTTCGGCACATTGTGATAGCATAGAAAATTTTATAAAGAAAGACGGCTTTAAAGAAATTATAAATTTAAAACTTTTCAAGCGTTATGTTGTTCTTTCTATGAGAGAAGGGCCAGGGACTATTGAAGGGGTTTATAACGAAAATTTTTCTCGAGTTTTAAATAAAGTTTAAGGAGGGGAAATGAAGTGGATTTTGATTGCAGTGGTTTTTATTGCATGCGTAATCATAGGTTTTTTGTTTTCAATAAAATACAAAAAAAGATGTAATTTTTTTAAGTCTTTGATATTGTTGTCTCAAAAACTTGATATCGGTATAAATTTTTCTCGTGAGCGTTTACAAAATTTATTTACTAGTTTAGATGAAAGCATTAAAAAAGACTTGAACAATTTGACAGATAATTATATTGTATATTTACAAGAAAACACTGAACTGACATGTGAAAAGTTGTTTAAAGGGATAAATTTTATAAAAGACAACGAAAAAGATATTATTTTAATGTTTTTTAAAATGCTAGGGCGTAGCGATGTTGAAAGTCAATCAAAAGAAATTAAAAACTTTGAACTACGATTTAATGAACTTGCCACAAAGGCCAACGAAGAAAACAAAAAATATGGTGGACTATCTTTAAAAATGGGCTTGATTATAGGATTAATGTCTGCCGTTGTGCTTTGGTAAAGGGAGGTGGACATGGGAGTTGAAATTATATTTAAGATTGCAGCCATAGGTATTCTAACCGCAATTGTTGGTCAAATCTTAAAGCAGACTGGCAAGGAAGAAATATCCTCTTTAGCAACGCTTGCAGGCCTTATTTTAGTACTTTTGATGGTGTTAAATTTGATGGGTGATCTTTTTACTACAATAAAGACAATGTTTAATTTTTGACATATACAGTATTATGCATTGCATAATAGACACAAAATATTGATTTTTCATTAGAGGGAGTTAGATGGATTTAATTTATAAGATAGTTGCTATTGGAATTATAACTTCTATTGCAACGCTTATCATAAAACCAATCAGAAGCGATTTTGCCTTGATGATAGCCTTGACTGGGGGTATCATTATTTTGCTAATGCTTTTAAACTACCTGACTAGTGTATTTGATGCCTTTAAACTTATTATCAATTCTACAGGTATTTCTTCTTCGCTTTATACGATTGTTTTAAAGATTGTTGGAATTGGATATTTAATAGAATTTTCTGCTGGCATTTGCAATGATAGCGGCAATTCCTCGCTTGCCGATAAAATTTTATTGGGTGGAAAAATTGTTATAATGGTTATGGCACTTCCTATAATAACAAACATACTTCAAATAATTTCGGAGTTGTTGCCTGCATGATAAATATAAAAAGGTTTAGTAAGCATGAGCGGGGAAGTCACAGCAGAAATAATGTTTATTCAAAATTTGATAAAATACAAAAATACGAAAGTAAAAGAAAGATTTTGAAAATTTTGACTATTTGTTTATTTATTTTTTTATTTATATCTCCTATACTTTCAGCAACTTATCAGACTTATGCAGTTGCAGATCAAATTTCGGCTGAAGAGCGTGAAGAAATTATGAAGGAATTACAAGAGAACATTTTAAGTCAATTGGAAAACTTAGATGTTGAGGGATTAGAAGAAATTTTAAAAAATTTAGATTTACAAGGAAATGAAATCTTTGGATCGGCAAGTTTTAAGGACAAAGTTTTAAGTTTAATATCAGGTCAATTTACAGAAGGCAAGGCTAGTTTTTGGGAAGCCTTAATTTCATTATTTTTTGACGATTTATTATCATTGCTGCCTGTTATGGCAACAGTTGTTGCTATTGCTATTTCAGGAGGAATGTTGCAAGGACTAAGGCCAACCTCTAATTCAAAGTCTATACAAGATGTTATCCATTTTGTCACTTATGGTATTATAGTTGTAGTTTTGTTAGGCGTGACCGTTAAAATGGTAAGCATGACAGGTGGTGTTATTACATCTATAAAAAATCAAATGGACGCAATATTTCCAATACTCTTAACTCTTTTAACTGCGTTAGGTGGAACGGTTAGTGTTTCTGTTTATCAACCTGCTATGGCACTATTGACTGGGACTATTTTAAATTTCTTTTCTTATATACTTTTGCCATTATTTATTTTTTCTATAGTTTTCAGCGTTGTTTCAAATCTTTCTAACACCGTAAAATTGGATAAGTTCACTTCATTTTTTCACAGTACTTTCAAATGGTTGTCAGGGTTGATATTTACAATTTTCTCGGCTTTTATTTCTATCCAAGGTATAACCGCTGGATCTGTTGATGGAATTTCTATCAAGACCGCTAAGTATGCTATTCGTTCTTATGTTCCTATTTTAGGGTCTTATATTAGCGATGGGTTATCCATTATTATAGCAAGTTCTTCTTTAATCAAAAATGCTGTTGGTGCGGCTGGATTACTTTTACTTTTAGCGACTATTATTTCTCCTTTAATTAAACTTATTATTTTTATGCTTGCTCTCAAACTTATGTCTGCTATTATTGAGCCACTAGGAAATTCTAAGGTTGCAAATTTTATTTCTGGTATTTCTAAATCTATGGTTCTTCTTATTGCTATTATAATTGGTGTTACTTTCATTTATTTCATTATGCTTGGTCTTATCATGTGCTCCGCTAATATCTTTTAAAAATGTATTTTCTTTTCTATAGAGAAAAGAAACACAAGAGCCTCTTAATAATTTTTTATTGCTATCGCAATATAAAAAATTAAGTGCTCTTTAACTTTTGTTTAGATAAATAAAATTAAAAAAGTTTTTATCAACCGAGGACATCATTTTATGATGACAAGGTTGATAAAATAAGTTTCTTTTGCTTACTTTTCTTTTAAAGAAAAGTAAGAGATAAACAAAAAAGAAAAGGAGGGAATATGTTTGCGTCGCTGTCAGCGTGGATAATGTCTATTGCAGGAATAATATGTCTGTCTGTGTTAATAGAACTTGTACTACCAAATGGACAAATGAGTAAATATATCAAGGGAATTTTTTCCTTTATTATAATCTTAGTTATAATATCTCCAATTCCTAAATTGCTTCAAAAAGATTTTGATTTTTCAAATATGTTTGGCTCAAGCGAAATAAAAGTGCAGGAGGATTATCTTTATCAATTAAACTTAAATAAAGTTTCAGCCATGCAAAAAAGCATAAACGAACAAATAGAGAAGTGCGGTTATGAAAATGTAAATGCAAGAATAGATAGTGATATTTTTGCTTCAAAGATAGAAATAAAGGCGGTTTATGTCGATATTAGTCTTTTAATCATAAGTGAAAATGCTGTGCATAAAGATATTATAGATGCAAAGAAGGACATGCTCAAAATTGTCACAACTGTGGTTCAAATTCAAAATGAAAGGGTGGTGTTTAATGAATAAAGTTTTAGCCTCATTCAAAGGCTTCTGGGAAAAAATAAAAAGAGTCAAACACATAGAAATTTATTTAACTATAATAGTGGCACTAATCATTATAGCAATATATTTATCCTCATTAGGCTTAGGCTCAAGCAAACAAACTTCAACAAATGACAAAAATAATTCCAATTCGCCAACCACTTTTTCAACTTCTGCGGAATATGTGGACTACCTTGAGAATAAACTAGACAATGTATTATCAAGTGTACAAGGTGCGAGCAATGTTAATGTGATAATAACTCTTGAAAGCGGTTTTGAGTATGAGTATGCTACAGAAGAAGAAACTAAACAAACTTCAAGCGGAAGTGTAACAACAACTAAATTAGTTCTTGTAGACGGCAAGCCAGTCGTTGTTAAAGAATACTATCCAACGATCAAAGGAATAGTTGTTGTTGCAAAAGGTGCACAGGATGTAAAAGTAAAAATGGACATACTAACCCTCATCCAGACGGTTATAGAGGTCGAAAACGCCAAGATTACAATTTTGGCAGGAAATTAAAAGGAGAGAATTATGAAGAAAAGAACTAAAATTATTATTTTAACCGCTATGGTATTACTTCTTGGAGTGACAGGCTATTTAAATATTGTACTCAACAATAATATCAAACAACCAGATTCAACTCAAACCTCATCAAGTTATTTCACCGCTTATAGAACTGATAGAGAATCTACTCGTGACCAAGAAATGCTTTACTACGATGCAATCATAGGTAATGAAACTTCTACAGAAGAAGCAAAAAAGGCTGCTGAAAGTGCTAGACTTAGCCTTGTAGCTCAAATGGAAAAAGAACTTGTTGTTGAAGGTTTGATTAAGGCAAAGGGTTTTGAAGATGCTATTGTAACTATCTCTGGAGCAAATGTAAATGCTATAGTAAAATCTAGCGAACTTAAATCTTCAGATGTGGCTCAAATTGTTAGTGTAATTCAGACTCAACTTAATATAGACGACATTGACAATATCAAAGTTATTCCAGTAGCATAACTGATGAGGGGAAGCAAACTTTCCATGATTATTTTAATAACTCAATAATTAAATATAAAGCAGAAGAAATATAATATTTCTTTTGCTTTTTTCTTGCTTAGAAAAATTAAAAATTTTGTTAATATTTAATTGCAAATTATCATTATGATATGATATAATCAAAATAAAGTTAAATTTAGGAGTTGTTATGACAAAAAATAATACACTAACAAACAAAGGTAAGGTTGATATTGATAGAGATATTTTACTTTCTATCATCAATCTTGCAACAAAAGAAATTAGCGGAGTTGAAAGTCTAACTAATGCATATTTGTCTTGGTTTAAGCGTACTTTTACTAAACCCAAAAGCGAGGGTGTTAACATTAAATTTGAAGGCAATAATGTCTTGAAAATAGATGTCTATATCCGCGTTTATGCAGGTGTTAGTGTCCCAGATATCGCTTTTAGAGTTCAAGAGAATATTAAAAATAGCCTTGGCTCAATGGTAGGCATAAAGCCAGGGAAAATCAATGTGCATGTTTATGGTGTAAACTGCGATAAGGTTGTAGGAGAGGAATAATGAGAAGAGATGCTAGGCTTAAAGCCTTTACTCTTATATTTGAAAAACTTTTTTCTAAATGTGATGAATTTGATAGCGAAATGATTGACGAACTTAAAAAGGCTGAAGATAGAGAGTTTGCAAGAGAAATAATTGATAAGTTTGAAGAAAATAAAAACACACTTCAACTTCTTATCGAGAAAAATTTAAAAGATTATGAAATTGATAGAGTATATAAAGTTGACCTTGCAATAATCTATACTGCACTAAGCGAAATAGTTTATTTAAAAACGCCAACTAAAGTTGCAATAAATGAAGCATTAGAAATTGCAAAAGTATATTCAACAGAAAAAAGTTCAAAATTTATACATGGCGTTTTATCGGTAATAATAAAAAGTGAAGGACTATGCTAAATACTATAACTGTAAGTCAGTTAAATAATTATATTAAGGGCATATTTGAAGCCGAAGTACTTCTCCAAAATATTCAAGTAGTTGGAGAAGTTTTTGGTATTTCTGTATCTAGAAACATTATGTACTTTTCACTTCGTGATACTGATGCAAGTATTGCTTGTGTTTGTTTTTATCCTGCCTTATTTGATAGTATAAAAGAAGGCGAAGAAATGATTGTGACAGGCTCTCCCAATTTTTATTGTAAAGGTGGGAAATTAAGTTTTGTTGTCACTAAAGTAGAAAAGAATGGACAAGGCAAACTTTATGAAGAGTTTTTAAAACTTAAAGATAAACTTGAAAAAGAAGGCTTGTTTAGTCAAAATCACAAAAAGCAAATTCCTAAAAATATAAAACGCATAGGCGTTATAACCTCAAGCGAAGGGGCTGTAATTCAAGATATAAAGCAAGTTAGTTGGAGAAGAAATCCAGGAGTAGACATAGTGCTTTATTCAACACGCGTACAAGGCAAAGGTGCTGAAAATGAAATTGCTCATGCAATTGAAGTTATGGGTGAATATGATAAAATTGATGTTATCATAGTTGCAAGAGGTGGCGGTTCTCTTGAAGACCTTTGGGCTTACAACACCGAAGTTGTCGCAAGAGCAACCTATAATTGTCCAAAGCCAATTGTTTCTGCCGTAGGTCATGAAACCGACTTTACAATAATAGATTTTGTAAGTGACCTTCGTGCTCCAACACCATCAGCAGCGGCTGAATTATTGAATGCAAATCTTGAAGACAAGAAAATCTACTTTAAAAACCTTTGTAGAAAGTTTGAAATTGTTGCAACTGGTCTTGTTGAAGACAAAGTCAATTACCTAAAAGTAAAACAAAATTGCTTGCTTAATAGTTTAGAAAAGTCTATAATAAATGAAAATGCAAGCCTAGAAAAAACCGCATTGCATTTTGAAAGAGTTGCAAGCCAATATATAGACGAAAAGGCATATAATCTTGGGCTACTTGAAAACTCACTTGCAAAATTAAATCCAACATCGCTTTTAAGCAAGGGTTATGCAAAAGTTGAACAGAATGGCAAGCCGATTATTTCAAAAGCGGGTGTTGATTATAACACCAACTTAGACATCTACTTTGGCGATGGCAAGGTGAATGCAAAACCAATTAAATAAACTTTATATAATTATAAAGTCAATCATCAAAAAACAATAGTCATTATTGTAAGTGATGAACTAAACAAAACAATTGGACAAAGGTTAGTCAAATAAATCATTTGCAATTTTGAAGTTATTAAATAACAAAAAATTGCAAAGATAAGTTTTCTTTTGCTTCTTTTCTTTTAAAGAAAAGAAGAGAATAAACAGGAGGAAGATATGAGAATAAGTCATATGGTTAGCGAGAGGACAAAAGATATTCCACAAGGTGCGAATGTTAAAAGCCATATTTTGCTTGTTAGAGCGGGGTATATAAAACAAGTTAGCAATGGTATTTATACTCTTTTGCCACCAGCACAGCGTGTAAGCCAAAAAATACAAAAAATCATAAGAGAAGAAATGGATAAAGTGGGTGGACAAGAAGTGTTGTTCCCTGTTGTTATGCCACGCGAAATGTGGGATAAAAGCGGAAGATACTCTTCTATTGGCGAAGAAATGGTACGCTTTAAAGATAGAGCAGGGCGTGATATGCTTCTTGGTATGACTCATGAAGAAGCAGCCGTTCATGCCTGCCAAAATATTATCAAAAGTTATGACCAATTGCCTTTTATGATTTATCAAATACAAACAAAGTTTAGAGATGAGGCAAGACCAAGAGCAGGACTCATTCGTGTAAAAGAATTTACAATGAAAGATGCATATTCTTTCCATACTTCATATCAAGATTTAGAGAAATACTATAATGAAATGTTTGAAGCATATAATCGTATCTATACTCGTATAGGTATGAAGAACTTTATTTCTGTTAAATCTGACAGCGGCATGATGGGGGGCTCTTATGCTCATGAATTCCATCTATTGACTGATATTGGTGAAGATAGTATTGTTATTTGTCCTGATTGTAACGCTAAAGCAAATATGGAAGTTGCAACCTCTGTTTATGAAATGCC
Organism: uncultured Bacillota bacterium; assembly: GCA_947090235.1. GTDB lineage: Bacteria > Bacillota > Clostridia > Christensenellales > UBA1242 > Caccovivens. Next base: position 5,512 of record CAMUNJ010000007.1, on the reverse strand, counting down.
TAAGTTTGAAGATAGTGAATTAAAAGAAGTTTACACAGGAGAATCAAAAACAATTGAAGAAGTTTGCCAACTTTTAAAAATAAAACCTCAACAAACTATAAAAGCCGTTTGCTATGCAATGCTAGGCAATGATAAACAAACAGTGGTTGCATTTGTGCGAGGAGATAAAGAAATCAATGAGGCAAAACTTAAAAAGATTGTTGGCTGCGATGTTGCAGTAAAAGACCTTGAAGGAAGCGAACTTGTTAAAGGTAACATTGGAGCAGTTGGTTTAAATTCAAAAAATATTATCAAAATTTTTGATAAGAGTCTTGAAAACCTTTGTGGTCTGGTTGCAGGTGCAAATAAAGAAGGATATCACTTAACAGGTGTAAATATGTCTAGAGATATAAAACCTGAAAGTTATGTAGATATTGTAAAGGTAAATGATGGTGAACTTTGCCCTCATTGTGGTAAACCTCTTACAATAAAACGAGGTATAGAAATAGGAAACATCTTCCAATTAGGTACAAAGTATACAAAATCTATGGGTATGGCTGTGACAATGCCTGATGGAAGTTTAATCAATCCAATAATGGGTTGTTATGGGATTGGAGTAGGGCGTTCGCTTGCGTCCATTGCCGAAGAAAGTGCAGATGAAAAGGGTTTAAACTGGCCTATGGCTATTGCTCCTTGGCAAATTTATCTTTGCCCACTTCGAAATGATGATGAAAATGTGGCTAATGTAGCAGAACAACTTTATAAATCACTTTCTAAAAATTTTGAGATAATTTATGATGATCGCAAAGTATCAGCAGGTGTTAAATTAACAGATAGCGAACTTATGGGATTTCCAATTAGAGTAGTTGTAAGCCCAAGGAGTTTATCTGAAAATCAAGCAGAAATAACTATTCGTTCAACTGGCGATAAGATGATGATTGCATTAACCGATCTTGAAAATAAACTTAAAGAACTTTGTAAAATAGATTAAAATATCTTGTTGACTAGTTACTATTTTGGACTAGTATGTTATTATAATATAACTAAAACAGAATAGCCAAGAAAAATAAATAAAGGAGAAAAAATGGAAGAAAAATTGACATATGAACAAGCAAGCAAGGAACTTGAAGAAATCGTTGCAAAACTTGAAAACGGCAATCTACCAATGGCAGAAGCGGTTAAAGCCTTTGAGCGTGGTCAAGAACTTGTTAAATTTTGTTTTGGTGAACTTGACACTGCTAAGGGAAAACTAACAATTATTAAAGAAGAACTTGGCAAATTGATAGAGGAATAAGTGAAACAAAACAGAAAAGCATTTTACTTTAAACTAATTGCAAGTATTTTATTTGCAATTCTTGTTTTTGGTATGTATTTATATGCCAATATTGAGGGTGATATAAGAATAGGTGATTGCAAAAATATACTATGTTATACTTGTATTATCGCCTGCTTTGTTTTTTCATTGTTATTTATAAAAAAAGATACAAAAAAGATATTAATAACTATCGCACTTGCTTTGAATGTTGTTGCAGATTATTTTTTAGTTTTAACTTTATCTTATAAAACTCAACTTATAGGTGTTTGTATATTTTGTTTTATTCAATTTGCTTACGCTTTATATACCATTTATTTAACTAAAAATGTTTGGCTAAAATTACTTAATCTTTTAGTTCGAATAGCCGTCACAATTGTTGCTTATTTTGTCATTCAACATTTTCTTCATCTTGAAACTGTAGAAATTATTTCTTTACTATATGCGATTAATTGTTTAATAACTGTAATAGTTTTGTTATTTTATATCAAAACTGAATGGATTTTATTCTTTGGTTTATTATTACTTCTTATATGTGATATCTTTGTAGGTTTACAATATGGAGCAGTCGACATTTTAGGTATAACAGGGTGGTTTCTAAATATAATAGAGAATTATGATATTGCATTTATTTGCTATATACCAGGCGAATTTCTAATCGCTCTTTCTTCAGTATGGAGCAGAAAGCAAAAATTAAAAAATTAACCTCATACATATAGTCTTCGCTTAATAAAATACTCTATGAGAAATGATAAAAAACGAACAATAAAAATTCAAGGTGTTAAAGATAAACCTAATTATAAGTGGGCATTTCAAACTCTTATTTTATCTATAAGTTTGTCAATTATATTTGGACTTTTGAGTCAAACCTTGCTTTCAAAACTAGGTGTGACTATGGCAATAGTCGGCATTTGCGTTTTTATCTTTCTAAGTGTTGTTTTTGATATGTTTGGCATCGCTGTTGCATCAGCAGATGAAGAAAAATTTTTGGAGTGGCGAAAAGATGGTGTTTTTGGTGCAAGTGCAGGGCTTCATCTTTGTGAGAATTCTGAAAAAGTGTGTTGTCTTTGTGCAGATGTTGTAGGCGATATTTGTTCTACTCTATGTGGGGCAGGCGGGGCTTGCGTTGTTGTTGCACTCACTCAAACACTTCAAAATCAAAATCTTGTACTTTTGATTTCTACAATTGTGAGTGCAGTTATTGCAGGTCTAACCATTTTCTTTAAAGCGATAATGAAAGAATATGCTATCACAAACTCCAACAAACTAATTCTTTTTATAGGTAAAGTTTTAGAAAAAAGATTATTAAAGAAAAGAAAAAAAAGTGCAAAGTAAATTTTCTTATAAAGTTTTTTTGCAAATATGTATTTTTATAAATTGATAATATCTAAAATTTAATGTTGGCTAAATTTTTGATATTATATTGTAAAGTCAAGTAAATTTATCGAAAATTTCAAAAAAAATAAAAAAATTTAAAGAAAAGTAGTATATTTTAACTGAAACAACCATTAAACCCCTTCATGAAGGGGTTTAATGGTATAGAACAAGACTACTTTTCTTTTTTTACAGCAAAAAAGAGTGTGTAGTTTACACACTTAAAAAGTGTTATATTAAGTTTTTGTTAAGCCAGTGATTGTATTTGTTTATCAAACAATTCTTGTGATGTTGCATAACCTAACACTTCTCGTGGGTAGTTATTTACCCAATCTTCCACTTTCTTTATATCTTCTATGGTATATTTACTTAATGGTGTGCTTTTAGGTATAAGTCGGCGAATTTCTCGGTTAAGTCGTTCATTTGTGCCACGTTCACTCGAACAATAAGGATGGCAATAATATACAAGTGTTCGCTTTGCATTTCTGCCATAACAAGATTTTTCAAGTCCTTTGAAATCTGAAAACTCACTTCCATTGTCAACTGTAATTGTTTTAAACACTTTCTTAAACATTGCACCAAACCGCCTTTCCAACACGTTCAAACAATGAATAACACTATTTGCTTTTTGGTCTTGCATTTGAAAAATTATTTCTTTACGTGTAAGTCTTTCACTTAATACAAGCAGGGTTGCTTTATTGCTACCACAAACGCAGTCCATTTCCCAATGACCAAAAGTTTTACGTTGTCTTATCTCCAAAGGTCTTTTCTCAATACTTGTTCCTTTTGGTGCTCGTTTGATTGTAACTTTCTTATATGCCTTTTTGCGTTTTTCAATTTTTATATTTGCAAAAATACCCATGTCAATATATCTATAAAGAGTTGTTTTACTAATAATAGTAAAAGGCATTTTTTTATACTTAATCTCGCCAAGAACAGCACAAGGTGAGATTTTATCTTCATTAACTCGTTTTTCCATATATTCAACAAGTCCAAAATCTTTACCAATTTTCAAATCTCTGCCTTTATTCAAGCAAACTTGATTATATCTATCTTGTGCAATATTTGCTGAATATTTTATTTCTTTATATTCATAAACTTTCCAAAAACGGTCTTGTTTAGTTGTATGTTCATAAAGTCCTTTTTTTAGTTCATAATAAATCGTTGATATATGTAATTGTAAAATTTGTGCAATTTCTTTAACTTTATGTTTTGAATTATACAATGTTTCAATTTGTAATCTTTGTGTAAATGATAAATTTTTATTCCCTTTGTGTTTCATTTGTGTAATCTCCTTTTGTAATATAAATTAAAATATTAAATGTTCTACAATTTATTTGACTTAAAAATCTCTTTATGATAATATAACCATGCGACACAATAGAATATTTAATCTATGTAGGAGTATAATTTTACCTATTATACAAACTTTTCTCTTTCTACATAGAAAAATTGTGTCGCAACAATGAAAGGTTTGTTTTTGATAGGACTGTGCCTTCCATTGTGAAGGCACTTTTATTTTATATAAAAATAGGTATAGATATGAAAAGATTTATTAGGTTTAATTATTTTTGTTTGTTTTTTATTGGTTGTAGTTTATTGTTTTTTGGCTGTGCTAAAAACGAACTAACAGCAGAATTTGTAAGATTTAGCATAGAGCAAAGACAAAATGATTATTATTTAGATTTTACAATAAAGTTTGAGAACAACACAAACGATATACAACAAATAACAGAAAACGATTTTTTTATAGAAATAAATACAGAAGAAAAAAATGATTTATCTTTCTTATATGAAAATGAAGAAGTCTTCTACCCAAATCCAACAATAAACATCAATGAAAACCTTACAATAAGAATAAGAGTAATAACAGAAATTAAAAACAAAGATCACAACACAATACTTTTAAAATATAAAGATAAAACCATAATAAATGATAATATATATATTTCAAATAACAAAAAAGACTAGGCAACAAAACACCTAGTCTTTTTATATAAAACAATATTTTCATGCTAATAAACTTGAAATAATTTGATTTGCTTTCGCAAGTTTAGACTGCAACATCAAATTATCTAATCGCAATTTATCATTTTCTTGTTTTTGTTTATTTAAAATAATCTCTAATTGTTTATATTTTTCTAGTTCTAGTTGTTTTATTGTTTCTAATCTTTTAATATCTACTGCTGTCATTTTTTAATTTCTCCTTTTTAATTTATTATATTTTTCTTCTATTTTTTCTTTTTCTTTTTGCAATTCCCACACAATATTAAGTAATTGTGCTTTGTTTTTGTTCTCAAAATAATCAAAGTCATAATGCTGTTGTGGGTTGTATGCAAGTGGTATATCTTCTTCATTAAATTTTTCTTCGTTAGTTTCTTCTTGTTTATTATTTAACCTTGCTTGCTGTTTTTTTAGTTCTTGCAAATTTTTAACATATTTTCGTATTGTTGCTACTGACATCTCAAATCTTAAAACTTGTGTTCGTAAGTCTTGCATAAGTTGATCATCGTCAACAACCAACAATTCAAAAAGTTTAGATTTTGAAAAACCTTTAAATTCGTCAACAATACTACATTTTGCAATTTCTAAATCACTACAAGACAAACAGCAATATTTGTCATAGCAATTTAACAATCTACTACTTTCGCTTTTACTTATTCCAAAGCCAGTCATTATTGTATCAAAGTTATATGTTTCTTGCTTTCGATTATACACGCATACTTGCTTATAATCGTCAAATAGTTTCTTAATTCTATAAACTACAAAACAAGTTTCAGCAAAGTTATCACTATCTTTTTTAAAACATTTATCTAATCTATCTATAAGTGTTTTAAGTTCCGTTAG
>CAMUNJ010000006.1 GCA_947090235.1 uncultured Bacillota bacterium | reverse complement strand
AAAGAAATATGGTTTCGTTGCAGATTATATTAGATTAATGGTTTTAAATAAATATGGCGGGTTTTATCTTGATACTGATGTTGAAATATTAAAGAGTTTAGATGAATTTTTAAATGAAGATTATGTTATTGGTTTTGAAAATGATGTACATTGTGAAACAGCAATTATGGCATCAGTAAAAAATCATAAATTTCTAAACATTGTTATTGAGTATTACGAAAACAAAGAGTTTATAAATAAAAAATCAAGAATGGATTTATTTCCAAACACTCAATTATTAACATATTTTCTAAAAATTTATTATAACTTAAAATTAAAAAATAAAAAACAAATTTTAAACTATAAATTTGATAAAAATGAAAAACAAGCGATTAGCGTTTTTCCGCAAGAATATTTTAGTCCTATAAATTATACAACAAGAAAATTAAAATTAAGTCAAAACACTTATACAATTCACTATTTTAGTGCATCATGGTTTACTAAAAGATTGAACTTTCAAGAAAAAAGCCTAAGGTGTTTATATTATACTTTTTCTCCTGTGTTATTTAAATTAGTTATGAAAGTTTGGATTAGAATTGTTTTAAATAAAATAAATAAAAAATATAAAGTTTTAAAAATTGACAAATCTTACCGGGGGGGGGTGAAAGTTAGTTTGAATTTTTCTAAAAAATGGCAAGTCCATTTTTTATTTATTATAACAAATTTTTTAAATACAAAATTAAACTTAAAAAAAAGTGGCGTTCGCCACTTATTTATTTGTACTTCCAAAACCGCCTGATTTTCTAGATGAAGGAATTTTTGCAAGTTCTTCATAAGAAATTTCTTTTACTTTCATTTTTGGAACTCTATGCATAACTCCTTGAGCAATAGATTTTTTACAATTATAAATAAAATATTTTTTATCATCTTTAAATTCTGGGTACTTTTTGATAAGTTCATCATCTGCAAGATATGTAAATACTAAAATTTTGTTTGTAGCATTAAAGATAGCAATTTTAAATTCACCACGATAACCACTATCAATAACTCCACCACTATATTTTATTCCTTTTGAACCACAAGATGATTTTTCTTGAATTTGAATATAATACTTTTCACTACAAGCCCAAGCAATGCCTGTTGGCATAAGTTTTGTTTCTAATTTTTCTAGTTTAATATAATCTTCATCAAAGCATGCATAAATATCATAACCTGCATCTTCATTTTTCTTTGAAGGAATGACAGCCTTTTCATTCATTTTAGCGAAATAAACTTTTTTACCAAATACTTTTTTCATAATTATCTCCTTAACAAAATAAGTATATCAAAAATATTAAAATTTTCAAAACAAAAGTAAATATTATAAATGACAAAATTCTCTTATATTTTTATTTACATTAAAAAATATTTCAAATATTGCCCTTACACTTAAAAATATTTATATTAATGCGGTTGACAAACAAAGTAAATTCAATTATAATAAAGTAGTTATATTAGAAAAGGAGGACCTTTGTCATGAAAAGAACATACCAACCTAAGAAGAGAACTAGAAGCAAAGTTCATGGTTTTAGAGAAAGAATGAGAACTAACGGTGGAAGAAATGTTTTAAAGAGAAGAAGAAATCGTGGAAGAAAAAAACTCTCTGCTTAAAAACAATGAAAAAAAGATTAACCATAGATTAACATTAAGAAAACATTTTGCTTACATTTATCGAAAAGGAAAAAGAGTTTCAAGCAAATATTTTACACTTTACACAGTACAGAGCAAGTTTAAGGTTTATAAGATAGGTTTTTCTATAAGTAAAAAATTAGGAAAGGCAAACAAACGAAATTTATTAAAGCGAAGACTTAGAGAAATTACTAGGCGAGCCAATTATATCAAGCCATACAACAATTATGTCCTTATGGCAAGAGAAGGTGTTGAAGTATTGACATTTGATGAACTTAAAAAACAAGTTGAATATATTTTTACAAAACAAGGTTAGAATTTATGAAACTTAAAAAAATAATATCTTTTCCTTTTAAAATATTATTCTTAATTCCTGTATGGACTTATAAGTTTTGCATATCTCCACTACTTCCTCACACTTGCAGATTTACCCCCTCTTGCTCAAATTATTTTGTAGAAGCGGTTAAAGAGTTTGGAATAGTTAAAGGCGGAATTATTGGTGCAAAGCGTATAGCAAGATGTAAACCTAATGGACAGTATGGTTATGACCCAATTCCAATCAACTTAAAAGGAGAAAGCAAATGGCTATTTTAAGCACACTTCTTTCAGTTGCAAAGCCGACAGGCATGTGGGAATCTATTATTTGGGCGTTTGAAGGTTTTACAAACAATTATATTTGGGCAGTGGTTTTACTTACAGTTATTATAAGAATAATTTGGTCACCACTTGATACCTATAACAGACGCATAACAGCTAAGAACACCGCTATGCAAGCAAAAATGCAACCTGAACTTCAAAAGATACAAGAAAAGTACGGGCATGATAAACAACTTTTAAATCAAAAAACAAATGAAATTTATAAGAAAAACAACTATAACATGATGGGTTCTTGCGGTTTTATGCTTGTGTTTATGGTTTTAAATCTTGTTATATTCTTCACCCTTTTTACAGGACTAAATAATATAGCAAGTTATAAAATTTATGAAAACTATGATAACCTTAAAGAAAACTATGCAAATTGTTTAAACCTAGTAAATGAAAACACTGAGAATACTAATTTATATATAGACAATTTCAATCAAGAAAAAGATTTAGAGTTTAGGGTTTTTGTGGATGGAGATAATAAAGTTATTGGACTTTTCGAAAAATCAACACAAGATACAAACAGAGAATCTGCATTACTTGTTGAAAAGTATTTGACTTTAGATGAGTTTAAAGAGAGAGATCAACTTGATGTTAATGAAGATGGCACTCCTATTGAAAATGATGTTAAACGTGCCAACGATGTTATCAAAGCCATTATAGATAATTTTTCTGCTAAGGTTTTAGTTGAAGAAGAAAAAGATGGTGAAACTATTGTTAAACAAAAGGTGACTCTTTTAGACGCTGTCACTAACACTTCAATGAGTTTAGTTGAAAGCGAATATAAGGCAACTCAAGAGAGTTTCTTATGGATACAAAATATCTGGATCGCAGATAGTCCATTCAAATCTTCTTTCCTTGAATACAAAGAGTTTGAAGGAATGGTGAGAGTAAATAATGTAGAAAAACATGAAGATGTTATCTATAATTCATTTATGCCAAGTTTGGCAAACTCTCAAGGACGAGTTAACGGATATTTTATATTGCCAATAATCATTATTGCAATTTCATTCCTTTCAATGTGGCTATCTCAAAAAATGATGGCTCCTAAAAAGAAAGAAGAAGACGGAAAGAAAAAGCCAAGACAAGGTCTTGCAATGCAAATCATTATGCCACTAATCATGGGTATATTTGCAATATTCTACAACTCAGTATTTGCAATATATATGTTGGCAAGCCAACTTATCAGTACTGCATTGTTGCCACTACAACAATTAGTTGTAAAAAAACTTGAACAACATGCAGAAAAGAAAGAAGCACAAAAAGTTAATACAACAGTAGATTATAGAAGAAAATAACAAAAGAATTAAGGGGGATAAAAATGTTATCAGTTGAAGCGACAGGAAAAAATATAGAACAAGCAATTGAAAACGCACTACTTGAGTTGAAAGCACCACGCGAAGATGTTGATATCAAAATATTAAACGAAGGTGGGCTTTTCAAGAAAGCAAAAGTTTTGGTTTCTATTTCTCAAGATGCTAGAGAAAAGTACGAGAAAAAAAGTAAATTCAGAGAAAGAATAGATAACATCAATGCAAAAAAAATAGAAACTCAAATAGAAAAGTTTGAAGGTTTAACAATTTCTGAAAGAAAAGAAAAGTTATCTGAAAGATTAAAAGAGATAATGTCTGAAGATGATAAAGTTGATGAAGTTGAAAATAAACTTGAAGTTGAAGAAGAAAATAAAGCCTGTAAAAAAACAACAAAAGAAGAAAAAGTTGTTGACCCATTTGTTTTTCTTCAAGGTTATTTTAAAGCAATGGGAAAAAGCGTTGAAATCAAAGTTGAAGAAGATGACAAATATCAAACTTTTTCTGTTGAAGGCGAAGATTTAGGAGAAGCAATTGGTCATAGAGGTGAAGCCTTCTATGCACTCCATAATATTTTGCAGACTGTTGCAGGAAAACAAGAAAAAAGAATCTTGCTTGATGTGGACAATTATAGAGCAAAAAGAGAGGAAAGTTTGGTCGCTACTGCTCACAGGATTGCAAAGAAAGTTGCTAAAAGTGGAAGATATTATAAGTTAGAGCCAATGAAGCCTGCTGAGCGTAGAGTTATCCATGCTGCACTTGCAGATGATGATAGCGTGACAACATTGAGCAAAGGAACAGAGCCTCATAGATATGTTATTATTTTCCCTAAAGAATATAAAGATAGATAAACAGCCAAATGCTGAAAAATTATCTTTAGCAGATTTTAAAAATCAAATATTACGATAAACAAAAAAAGTGGCATCGCCACTTTTTTTTGTTTATTCATTTTTTTCAGCGTATGGATTTGTAATTTTATATGTATTATAAAAGTCATATCTTTGATAGCATGGATAAATAGTTTTTAGTAATTCTCCATAAAAAGAAACATCTCTATCAAACCCCATTTTTTCTGACCAAAGTTCAGGCTCTTCTTGTTTTATCATATGAGGAAGAGAACATCCAACTTGAGGATGATATCCAAAATATAAAGCAACCTTCCATTGATTTTTCTTTAAAATTTCACTTGGAATGCAAGGTGTAATTTCAAGCCCAGAACTTTTAATAAGTGACAAAATTTCCTTTTCCAAGCCTTCTTCATCCCAACTTTCAAAATCGCCAAAGATATCTTGGCTAATACTTGGATTAAAGTTTTCCAATAAAAAGTTGTTATCAAACCCAAATCCCGCATGACCTATACAATTTGTAAGTGGTGTAGAAAAATTATATCGAGTTTTTCCACGCCTATTCACATGCCCGAGTTTAATTTTTTCTTGAATTTTTAATAAAAGAAGATTTTTCATATCAATCATATTTTAGCCTAAAATTTAGTATATGTCAATACCCAAATTATTGATTTACTTAAATTTTTGTGTTATAATAAAACCATGACAAAAACAATAGCCAGTATTTCTACACCTCTTGGCAAAGGTGCAATTTCAATTGTACGAATGAGTGGAAAAGAAAGTTTACAAATTGCAAAAAGAGTTTTTTCTTGTAAGGCTTTTTTGACAGACCACATCACTCCCCGTTTTTTGTATTTAGGAAACTTTGATCTTGAAGAAAATTTACAAGAAAAATGTTTGTGCGTTTATTTCAAAGCACCATATTCTTATACTGGCGAAGACATGGTGGAGTTTCAAGTTCATGGAGGAAGTGTTGTTACTCAAAAAGTTTTGGACAAATTGCTATCTTGCGGAGCATATTTAGCAGAGCCAGGAGAGTTTTCACGCAGAGCTTTTGAGAACGCAAAGATTAGTCTAGACGAAGCGGAAGCAATTATTGAAGAAATTAATGCAGAAAGTGAGAGCGAATTGAAAGCCTCTTTGACAATTGCAGATGGAAGATTAAAGGGAAAGATAAAAGAACTTCAAAATTCCTTAACTCAAGAGATAGCAAGGATTGAAGCGACTTTGGATTATCCAGAGGAAGATTTTGAAAAGTCTGCAAAAGAGGCGATTTTTTGTAAACTTGAGGAAATCAAGACTCAGGTGGAAAGTTTTGTGGAATCTTCTAAGAATGCAAGATATATTCAAAAAGGAATAAATATTGCTATTATTGGAGCACCAAATGTTGGCAAGTCTAGTTTACTAAACTCTCTTGTAGGAAGTGATCGTGCTATTGTAACAGATATTGCAGGAACAACGCGAGACATAATTGAAGAGCAAACAAGTTATAAAGGTTTAAAGTTCAACTATATAGATACTGCAGGAATTCGAAATGCGACAGATAAGGTTGAGCAACTTGGAATTGAAAGAAGCAGGCAAAGTGTGGAAAGTGCGGATATTGTGCTTGCAGTTATAGACGCAAGCAAAGAATTAGATGAGCAAGACAATGAAATTTTGAATCTAGCGAAATCAAAAACGCATATAATTCTTTTAAACAAAATAGATAAGCCAAGAAAGGTGGCAAAGCAGCAAAATGAAATAGAGATTTCTGCACTTCAAGAAAAAAATATAGAAAGCATAAATCAAGAGATTTATAATAAAGTTGTAAATGAAGAAATAAACTTTTCTAATATAACAGTGACAAACGAAAGGCAGATCAATATTTTAAAAGAATGTTTACAAATAATTAAATCAACGCTTGAAAGCAAAAATACAAGCATGGATATAATCGCTATGCAAATAAAATTGTTGTGGAATCAACTTGGAAAAATAACTGGTGAATGTGAAAATGAAAACATAATAGATATGATATTCTCTAAGTTTTGCTTAGGAAAATAAAAGACAAGTATAATTACTTGTCTTTTTTAATTTTCTATTTGTAAATGTTTTATCACATAAGTTTTGTTTTTATCTTCAACAAACTCAAATCCATTTCTTACATAAAAATTTTTAGAGCCATCTATAAAATCTCCGTTTGGAAAATACCAGCCTTGGATTCTTGTGCACTTTTGTTGTATAGCATAATTTTGTAGATTTTTTATTATAAAACTTCCTACTCCAATTTTATAATAATCTTTATTTTTAATTTCAATATTGTCGAGTTGACAATATGCATCTCTAAGTTTATATGCTTGACCATCTACTGATAAAGAATTGTCATTGATCAATTTTTTATAAATTGGCATTTCTTTGCTTGTAATTGTTAGTTGTGTCATTCTTTCAACTATAGTTTGATTTAAGTTATGGCGATCTCTAAGAAATATATCGCGTCTTGTTAAATCGCGATTAAATACTTTTATAATGTTATAATTGCAAGTAGCAACTATCTGGGCTTGAGAATTTATAACACAATAAAATTCTCCCTCTAAACTAGATGTTTAGGCTAAAACACATTTTTCTTTTTTAACATTGAAATATATTTTGTTCAACATAAAATTATATTATCATTCATTTATTGTTATGTCAATACTGAAATTGTAGTTTTTTTAATTTTATTTTATAAAATAACAAAAACCTATTGGAAAATGACGCTTTTTGGTGTATAATAATTCGCGATGAAAGAATTTGACGCAATAGTTATTGGTGCAGGACATGCTGGTTGCGAAGCAGCCCTCGCTCTTGCAAGAACTGGAAACAAAACATTGTTATTAACACTGAGTTTAGATGCAGTGGCTTTTTTGGCATGCAATCCTTCTATAGGAGGCACTGCTAAAGGGCAACTTGTGAGTGAGATAGATGCTCTTGGTGGAGAAATGGGCGTCAATATTGATAAAACTATGCTTCAAATTAGAATGTTAAATTCTGGGAAAGGTCCTGCTGTTCAGTCGCTTCGTGCACAAGCCGATAAGATTGAATATCATAACGAAATGAAAAAGACGCTAGAAAACACTCCAAATCTTTTTCTTCGTCAAGGCGAAGTTATAGATATTTCTTGCAATGATGAAAGCCAAGAAAAAATTGTGAAAACCGCAGTCGGTGTGGAGTATAAAGCAAAGGTTGTTATTTTAGCAACTGGAGTATATTTGAAAAGTAGAATTATCATAGGTGATTATACAAAGGATATAGGCCCAAACGGGTTTAGCAATGCTCAATTGCTTTCGCAAAGTTTGCAGAATTTAGGAATAAAACTTTTAAGATTTAAAACAGGAACTCCTGCAAGAGTAAATAGTCGAAGTATAGATTTTTCACAACTAGAAATTCAATATGGCGAAGAAGATATACAAAATTTCTCATATATCACACCTAAAGAAAATAGAAGAAAGGCTAATCAAACACCCTGCTATTTAACTTATACAAATTTAAATACGCATCAAATTATTCAAGACAATTTAGATAAAGCCCCTGTTTTCAGCGGTCTTATTCAAGGTGTTGGGCCAAGATATTGCCCGTCAATTGAAACTAAAATTGTACGATTTGCAGATAAAGATCGCCATCAACTTTTTTTAGAGCCGGAAAGTGAAAAGACAAATGAAATATATATTCAGGGTTTTTCAACTTCAATGCCTGTAGATATCCAAGAACAAATGATTCATTCATTAAAAGGTCTTGAAAATGCTGAGATTATGCGTGATTCGTATGCGATTGAATATGATTGTATTGAGCCAACTCAACTAAGTCCTACCTTGGAAATAAAAAACCATAAAGGCCTTTTCTTTGCAGGACAAATTAATGGAACAAGTGGTTATGAAGAGGCGGCGGGGCAAGGAATCATTGCTGGCATAAATGCAAACTTATATTTGAAGGGAAAAGAACAATTAGTATTAAAACGCAGTGACGGATATATAGGCGTGCTTATTGATGATATTGTCACAAAGGGCACAAACGAACCTTATCGAATGATGACTTCTCGAGCAGAATATAGACTTTTGCTTCGTCAAGACAATGCGGATTTGAGGCTAACTCAAATTGGACGCGATGTTGGATTAGTCGATGATAATAGATATAATATTTATGTAAAAAAACTTGAGAATATCAAAGAGGTTGAAAATTTATTAAAAACCAAAGTTGTAATAACCGAAGAAATTAAACAACTTTTTGTAGAAAATAATGAAAGTATTCCCAAAGAGAATCCTACAGTAAAAGACCTACTTAAACGCAGTAATATAGATATATTTAAAGTTAATAAATATTTAAACATTTTCAATGATTTTGATAGCGAAGTGTTGCGAGAGGTTAATATTATGACAAAATATGAAGGATATCTCTCTCAACAACAAGAAGACATAAACAAATCTCTAAAAAATGAAAAGATTTTAATTCCTGAAAATTTTGATTATTTCCGTTATCATGGACTTCGTCGCGAAGCGGCCGAAAAACTTGCTCAAATAAAACCTTTGAATATTGGACAGGCCTCTCGTGTTTCTGGTGTTTCCCCTGCTGATATTGCAGTGTTAAGTGTTTTAGTGAAAAAATTTAAAGAAGAAAATAAATGAAAGTAAAATTAAAAGAAGTTTTTAATAAATATAATTTAGAAATAAGTGATATCCAAATAAATCAGTTTCAAACTTATTTCAACTTTTTGGTGCAAGAAAATCAGAAATTTAATCTTACTGCCATCACTGAAGAAAATGAAGTTATATACAAACACTTTTTAGATAGTTGCTTGGCCGCTAAAAACATAAAAAATAATTCCGCTGTTGTAGATGTTGGGTCTGGTGCAGGGTTTCCAGGGATACCATTAAAAATATTGCGACCAGATTTAAAAATTACTCTACTGGACAGTCTTCAAAAGCGTGTAAATTTTTTAAATCAATTAATTGGGCTTTTAGGCCTAAAAGATATAGTTGCAGTTCACAGTCGTGCTGAAGATTTTGCAAATATAAATCGTGAAAAATTTGATTATGCCACTTCTCGTGCAGTTGCTCAAATTAACACACTCAGCGAATATTTGTTGCCTCTTGTAAAACTTGGAGGTCAAGTGATAATGTATAAGTCTCAACGAGTGCAAGAAGAACTTGAGCAAGGGAAAAATTCAATTTCAACTTTAGGCGGAAAACTTAGAGATATTCAAGAAACTAAACTTGCCGAAATTGATGCAAGTAGAACACTTGTATTTATAGATAAAATAAAATCAACACCAATACAATATCCTCGTGGCAAAAATTTACCAAAAACAAAACCAATTATGTAAAAATAAAAACAGACTATAAAACTCCTGCTTTTGAAACTAGCGGAATAAAAAAACATAGACAAAAAAGCCTATGTTTTATTTTTACTCTTAATTCTCTATTAAATGGCAAATTATAATTTATTGATTTTCAGATCCTGTATTTTCTTTAATTATGTCCTCTTCAAGGGTGCATTTTTCCCAAGGGAAAGTTTCATCTCCTTTGTCTGACATAGCGATAATACTTTTAGCATCATCCGCAATTCTCAAAAGTACATCTTTAGGCACAGATTCATTTTTAATTCTATAAGTTTCGCCTGTTGCAAGATCAAAAAAATAGGTGAATGTCAAATCCCATAATTTTTGATCTTTGCTAGCATAGAGAATAATAAGGTTATTCTCTTCATATACTTTAGAATCAACATATATTCTAGGGGCTTTTTTAGATATATATGGTGTTTGAAGATAGTAGTTAGTGTTAATTTTTCTTTTTCTCATAAGTTCGGGCGTATATGACTGATCTTTAGTAAATAGATCAATGGGTGCACCATTTTCATCTGCGGATTTAATCAAATATTCCATTTCCTGCCAAACATAGCGAGAATCTTCACTTAAAGTTTCATCATGCGGGAAAAAACAACCTGAATGATATTGTAGTTCTTTAAGACCTGATGAAGATTTTTTAAATTCTCTGTACTTTTTATCTTTATATTCCCATCTATGATAGTTGTGTTTTCTATGGAGCACAGGTTCTGTATCACTTTTTGATCTAGAATTAGAGGGCTTATCTTCATCTTCACTAAAAGGTACAGATACACTCTTACTTTTATAATATTCTTCTACACGATTTCCGTTTTCTGTTCTCCAAACTGGAACACTTCCATTAGTTGAAAGATACTCAGTCCTACCGCCAAAGCCAGTCCTTGTTTTTGGTAAATTTCCATCATCATAAGTTTTGCTCATTATAATCTCCCTTAATTGAATTGTAACATAAAAACATGTAATTTTCAAGCAAATATTGCATAATCTAGTACATATTCAAAAAAAATTACAAGTATTAGTAATAGTCGTTTTTAAAATAAGATAACCTACATTTGTTTTGCTAGTTTCAGAGATTATAACTTTTAGTCTGTTTTTATTTTGCTAAATATTAATATTATGATATACTTAATATAAGTTTGGAGGCATAATGAAAAAAGCAGATGTAGTACTTGGTGCATTTTTTGGAGATGAAGGAAAGGGAAAACTTATTGACTATCTATCAGAAAAAGCGGATGTGTCAATACGATGTGCAGGCGGGAATAACGCAGGACACACAATTGTTGTTAATGGGCAAAAGTTTGCTATGCATTTGATACCATCTGGAATATTTTCAGGTGCAACTGCTGTTATAGGTAATGGAGTGGTTGTAAATCCTAAAGTTTTGCTTGAGGAAATTGAAATAGTTAAAAAAGCGGGCTATAGCACAGAAAAGTTTGTGATCAGTGATAAAGCCCATGTGATACTTCCTTATCACATTGAATATGATGAACTGGAAGAAAGTATAAGAAAAAATAAAATTGGAACTACTAAGCGTGGAATTGGTCCATGTTATAGTGATAAGATGGCACGATTTGGAATTCGCATGGAAGATTTTGTATCCCCTAATTTTCCTGAGGTGTTAAAGCAAAATATTGAAAATAAAAACAAAATTTTTGAGATTTATGGTAAAGAAAAAATAGACTATAAAAAAGTGCTGAAAGAATATACTGAGTATGCCAAATCACTTGCTCCTTATGTAAAAGATACAGTTTCGCTTTTGCATAATAGTCTTACAGATAATAAAAAACTTGTTTGTGAAGGTGCACAAGCCTCACTTCTTGATATTGATTTTGGAACTTATCCTTATGTGACAAGTTCAAACACTACGATAGGCGGGATTTTAAATGGTTGCGGTCTTAGTGCAAAAAATATTGGAGAAGTTTATGGAGTTATAAAAGCATATTCTTCGCGTGTTGGAGAAGGGCCATATGTGACCGAACTTAAAAATGAAATTGGTGATAAAATTCGCGAGTTGGGTCATGAATATGGCACAACAACAAAACGCCCAAGGCGTTGCGGATGGCTCGATCTTGTAGCACTTAAATACGCAATGAGAATTAATGGATTTACAGCAATTTGTATGAATCATCTTGATACAGTTGGAAAACTTGACCAAATCAAACTATGTGTAGCATATAAAGATAAAGAAGGTAATGTGACAACTGACTACACAACAAATACGCAAAAACTTGAAGAAATGGAAGCCGTCTATGAAACCTTCAAAGGAAACTTTGACATAAGTGGCATAAAAAAATATTCAAAGTTGCCTAAAGAGGCTAAAATTTATATAGAAGCGATAGAAAAATATTTAGGCATTCCAATTAAATTTATTGGTACAGGCCCAGATCGCAACGATATGATAATAAAATAAGAATCCGACTGAGTTTATAAGCATTAAAATCAGCAAAAAAACACAGGTTATTAAGCCTGCGTTTTTTGCTAGTTTCAAAAATATGTGATTAAGAATCTGTTTTCATAAAGCTACTATGCTTTTCCAGCTTCGTCACACTCATATTTACAACAGTCTTCGTAAATTTTTAACATTTCCAAATTGTCTTGCGAATACAAAATTTTATCATCGACTTCTTTTTCTTTGGTTGACTCTTTTCTTGCAGTTGCATAATTGTAAAATGCAGCACTAGCCAAGCATCCACCAAAACCTAAAAACACTCCTCCAGTGGTTATGTCTCCTTTCAAAAGAGAAAATATACCTGCTACAGAACTTGCTACACTGCTCAATGTTTGTACAATTCCTAAAGTAAGTGTAGTAATTTTGCTCTTTTTTGCGTCTGCTTTTGCTAGTTTCAAAGTTTCTAGACGGTTTTTAATGTTTTCACAATTTGTTTGAGCTTGTTCAAGTTGTTTGTTGGTATACAAAATCTCCAATTCTTTTATTTGTTGTTTTGCATCTTCAAGAGTAAGATTTTCCATTTAATATTTCTCCTTTAATTTATATTTCTATTATATCATTTCCCTCCCCCATGTCAATACCTAATTTTAAAAACTAAAAAAAACAAGCAAAAAACATAATAAAAACGCTAAATTTGATACAAAAACGCAAAAACTCTTTATTTTTGCGTTTGTTTGTGTTATTATATTGTTGTAAAATACTTTTAGGAGAAATTATGGGAAAGATTATTGCTTTAGCAAATCAAAAAGGCGGTGTTGGTAAAACAACAACTTGCATTAATTTGGCATCTTATGTCGCTGTTATGGGTAAAAAGGTACTTGTGCTTGACCTTGATCCACAAGGTAATGCTACAAGTGGACTTGGGATTGACAAGACTGACGATTTGAAAACTATTTATGATTTGATTTCTGGCGACACAACTACAGAAGAAGTTATACAACAAACTTTGATAGAAGGATTGGATATTTTGCCTTCGACTGTGGATTTGGCAGGTGCAGAACTTGATATGGTACAAATGCCTCAAAGAGAAAAGATAATAAGAGGAATTTTGGATCCTTTAAAACAAGTTTACGATTTTATTTTTATTGACTGCCCTCCTTCATTAGGATTAATAACAGTTAATGCTTTAACTGCATGTGATAGCGTTATAATTCCTATGCAATGCGAGTATTACCCACTTATGGGTATTACCCAACTTATGAATACTATTAGGCTTATAAAGTTTCAACTAAATCCAAAGATAGATATAGAAGGCGTTGTTATGACAATGAAAGACAAGCGTTCAAATCTTACAAATCAAGTGAGTGATGAAATTTTGAAGTTTTTTGGCAAAAAGGTTTTCTTTACTTATATTCCTCGAAATATTAGATTGGCGGAAGCGCCAAGTCATGGTGAGCCAATTGTTGTGTATGAGCCAGCCTCTAAAGGAGCAGATGCCTATTTGAGTTTGGCAGAAGAATTTTTGGATAGAAATAAAGTTAGTTATAAAACCATAACAAAAGATACAAAAATTAAGTTAAGGAGGATGAATGACGATGAGTAATAAGAAAGGTTTGGGAAGAGGGCTTGAAAGCCTATTCGGCATGTATGACAGTGATATTAGTAATGAAAATATAACTACACAACAAGAGGCAAAGCCTTCAAAAAAGGCAAGTGGTGTTACGGAAGTTGAAGTGTCTAGAATTAGACCAAACCCTAACCAGCCTCGTAAGTTTTTTGATGAAGAGGCTTTACAGGATCTTGCAAGTTCGATAAAAATTCATGGCGTAATTCAGCCGTTAGTTGTAAATGCTGAAGATAATGGAAACTACATGATTATTGCGGGAGAACGCCGTTGGAGGGCTTCTCAAATTGCTGGTTTGCAAGTTGTGCCAGTTGTAATAAAAAATTATACAGAAAAACAAGTCAAAGAAATATCGTTAATAGAAAACTTACAAAGAGAAGACCTCAATCCGATTGAAGCCGCTAAGGCAATTAAGCAATTGATGGATGAATACAAGTTGACTCAAGAAACGGTTGCAGAAAGAATTGGAAAAAGCCGTTCCAATGTAGCAAACACCCTACGCCTTTTGTCTTTAGCCCCAGATGTATTGAAACTTGTAGAAAGTGGCAAATTGTCTGCAGGTCATGCAAGAAGTTTGGTTGTAATTGACGATATCGCTACGCAAACTAAATTGGCGTTATCAGCAGCATCAGGTAAATTAAGTGTTAGGGATCTTGAAAAGGCTGTAAAAAATTACACTAATCCTACTAAAACCCCTGTACCTAAACCTATAGAACAGTCAATGGAACTAAAAGAGTTGATAAATGATATGCAAAGAGTGTTTGCAACTAAAGTGTCTGCTATAGGGAACGACAACAAGGGAAGAATATATATTGACTATTACTCAAGAGATGATTTAGATAGATTGGCTGATATGATAGAATTACTAAAAAAGAAAGAATTAACTCTTGAAGATTTAAAGAATTATAACAAAAGACATAAATAAGACCATTATAGGTCTTATTTTTTATTGCACTATATAGTTTGGTCGCTTTTGACACAAATTTTATAATCAAATTGCTTAACAAATGTTTCACGTGAAACATTTTCTACAGGTTGTTTTCATATATAATTGTTTCACGTGAAACAATTATCAATATATCCATTGATATGATATCACTAAAGATTAAAATTGTAAGATGTTTAAATCATTTGACTAATATTGGCTTTTGTTTTATAATGTATATGCAAATATATAAAGGAGGAATTTATGGAATTAAAAGGTTCTAAAACAGAAAAAAATTTACAAAAGGCTTTTGCTGGAGAAAGTCAGGCTAGAAATAAATACACTTACTTTGCATCTCAAGCAGATAAGGAAGGTTACAAGCAAATTGCTGAAATTTTCTTAGAAACTGCAAATAACGAGAAAGAGCATGCTAAAATGTGGTTTAAGGCTTTAAATGGTGGCAAGGTGGACTCAACTTTAGAAAATTTGTTGGCTGCCGCTGCTGGTGAAAATGAAGAATGGACTTCAATGTATAAAGAAATGGCAGAAGATGCTCGTGCAGAAGGTTTCGAGTCATTAGCAGTTGCGTTTGAAGGTGTAGCGGCAATTGAAAAACGCCATGAGGAAAGATATAGAAAACTTGCTGAAGCTGTAAAAAATGCAACAGTTTATAAAAAGACAGAAAAGGTTGTATGGATTTGCAGAAACTGTGGACATATTCATGTAGGTGATACTGCTCCAATGGTTTGTCCTGTGTGTGCTCATCCTCAAGGATATTTCCAAGTATTATCAGAAGAGTTTTAATTATAAACAATAAAAGGAAGGCTAATCAAACCTTCCTTTTTTATTAACTAAAACAATTAATAAAAGATATGTTTATATAACTATTTATGTTTAAAATAAGCATAATATAATTATGCTATGTCGTCGTTTGTAAAAGAGCCGATTACTTCTTCAATCTCTTTTGCTAAAAGTAATTTATCTGGAGATTGTTGTTCTTCTAAACTTGCAATCATTTCATACAAATTTTTTCTAACGATTTCGGCTATCAATGCAATAAAGCAACCATTGCAAGGTCTTTCTTTTTCATTGAAGTATTGTGCATTTAGCATATAATTGATATTGTAGATGCCGCCATTTTTAGAGGCGTTATTTATTGTATGACGCATACTGCGTTCAACTATTGCGGCAGAAACATTGTGTTTTTTAGCAACCTCTGGATAAAGTTTTTTGGTTAGTTGATGTTGCATATATGGATATTTTAATACTAATATAACAGAATCCTTTAAATATATGTATCCTGAATTATTTGCATGAAGTCCTGCAGCGAGCAATGTGTTTGATACCTCAGTTTCAATAAGTCTTGTTGATTGTTTCATTGTTTTCTCCTTTTGTTTAATCATTATAAAAGATTAAAATAAAAAAGTAAAGCAAATTTTGAATATTTTAAAAATATATTTTTAAAGTTGTACTATTTTACAAAAATCGACAAAATAACACTAAACACGACAAAAAATATCGCAGGAGCCTATTTACACAAAAAATCGCTCTTTACAATGAAAATCTATAGCAAAGAGTGTTGTAAAATGTAGATAAATGTCGATTAATAAAGTATTAATACATAAAAGGTCGAATTTTTTAAAATATTCGACACTTAATTAAAGATATTTTATATATGATAAAAAACATGCTAATTTTTGAACAAGCATGTTAAAGAATTTTTTAAGGTTTAGATTTTAATTTTAGGGGGGGGGCTAAAAAAGACAGATTGATTATCTGTCTTAATGTCAATTTGAAACTCATATATTAATAGAGAGTAAAAGTGTTTTTTAAAACTAACAAAATTGTTATATGGTCTTATTTAAAATGGTAGCAGCTACTGGGATCGAACCAGTGACCTCACGAGTATGAATCGTGCGCTCTAGCCAGCTGAGCTAAGCTGCCATATTAAAATCACTTTCTTATTATAGATAATATAGTTGTGTTTGTCAATAAATTTTTAAAAGTTATTTTAATTATTTTATTAAAGAAGAATATTTTAAAAACATTCATTATTTTTAAATCTATTTTCAAATTGTTTTTGAATATGTTCATATCTTTGTAAATGATATGATATTGTTGTTTTCTGTAATCTTGGATAGTCATTCATAAATTTTAAATCTTGCTCGTCTTCTTTATCTTTAATTTCTTTTAAAGTAAGTTTTTTCTTTTTTTCGTTTACGCTATATTGGTTATTTACTATCAATTCATTTTTATTTATTGTTACATATGATTTTGGAGAAACAAAAATTCCGCTTGAAACTAATTTAAAAGCATAATCTCCATTTTTATTTTTGATTAAAGTTGCATATCGAGACCCATTTAAAGCATTTTGAGCGATGTCTTGTGCTAAGTCAAATATAAAAGGTCCACAAAAATATAAATTTGAAACATTTGTCACAAATGAAAAATTAAGTTTGTAAAGTTTTTTCGTTCTTATTGATTTCATATTCAACCTTTTATTCTGCTTCGCTTTTATTAAATTGAATGGCATTGTCTTTTTCTATAGCATCAAAATTTATATAACCTTTAGAAAGCCAAACTTCTTCGATTTTTCTAAGTTGAGAAATATTCATCTTAGATTCATTTGTTATTAAAATTGGCAATGCAAAAAGTAAGCCAGCATCATATTCTCTAACTACATACTTTGCTCCTTTGCGAAGGGTGTATTGAGGGTTGTCGTTTACATATTGTTTTTTTGTAACAAGGTTGTAAACATTTTTTGACACTCCTTCAAATTTTTCGGCAAAAAATGCTCCAGGTATTGAAATTGATTCATATCTTCCATACTTATAAGCAGTGGGCTTTTTAACATAAGTCATTTTGGCAAGTAAAACTATGGATAAATTTTTCAAATCATAAACTCTTTCTTTCATTTTGATCTCCATATAAAGTATAAAACACAAATCAAAAATTGTCAATAGTGGTTTTTTTGCGAGTTTTAATAATTTAGGTAATATTGTTTTACAAATTTTGTTAGATATATTAGAATATAGAAAAGGAGTTTACTATGATTTACGAAGATATTAAAAAAGCAAATGTTCAAGCAATGAAAGATAAAGACTCTGTAGCAAGAAGTATCTACAGCGTCCTTATGAATAAACTTATGCTTGAAACAATAAGGAAAAGAGAAAAAGGGGAGGAGTTGACTGACGCTGACGCCTCTAATATTTTGCAAAAAGCAATTAAGGAACTTTCCGATGAAAAAGAAAATTATTCTAAAGTAGGAAATCAAGAACAAGTTGAGGCAATAAAAAAACAGATAGAAATTGTAGAAAAATATCTACCTAAAATGTTGACTAAACAAGAAATTGCTGATATTATTGCTGGACTTGATGATAAAAGCATTCCTGCTGTTATGAAATATTTTAAATCTAACTATAATGGCCAATGTGATATGCGTGTTGTTCAAGAAGTTTTAAGGCAGGGGTAATGAAAGTTTTTGCAATAAGCGATTTACATTTATCTTTAAACAATCCTAAACCTATGGACATTTTTGGACCTGCTTGGGAGGGATATTTAGACAAGTTGTTTTCAGACTGGCGAGAAAAGGTGGAGGAGAATGACCTTGTTTTACTTGCTGGTGATTTTTCATGGGCAATGAATTTGGCTGACACCGAAAAAGATTTTAAACTCTTACAAGAATTGCCAGGTAAAAAAATTATAATTCGAGGGAATCATGATTATTGGTGGAAATCTATTTCGGCAGTTCGAAATTTTTTGCCCAAAGGATTTTATGCAATACAAAATGATGCTATGAAATTTGGGAATGTAATAATTTGTGGAACTCGAGGCTGGCAGGTGCCAGAAAACAAAAGCGAAATGACGCCAGAAAATTTGAAGATATTTAATCGAGAAGCAATTAGGCTAGATTTGACTTTACAAGCAGGAGACAAATTGAGAGTAGATGAAAAAGATAGGTTGATTTGTATGATACATTATCCACCTGTGAATTTTAGAAGAGAGGATAGCGAATATTCTAATCTTTTGGAAAAGTTTAGGGTTGATGATGTTGTTTTTGGACATTTGCATGGATATAAAAAGGCAACACTAGCATTTATAAAAAACAATATCAATTATTATCTGACTTCTTGCGATTTGGTTGACAACAGATTAACTTTAATTTATCAAGATTAATAGGGTTTTAAACTATTAAAATTTGTTAATTATAAATAATAAAGATTGACAAACTAAAAGGTTTTGTTGTAAAATACAATATATTTGAGTTTGAAGCCTTTATAGCGGACTTTGTTAGGAGAAAATATGAAAAAACATTTTTTGAAAATTTTTACATTTATTTTTGCATTTGCTCTTATTTTGACAGGCTGTGCCACAGTTGGAAATGTTAAAAACGACAGCAAAGAAATTTTATATTATGGTGGAAGTGCTGTGACTATTGGAGGATATACTTATTTTGCTAATGCATATACACCATATTCTAGTGCAACAGAATTTGATTATAAAACTAATAGCAATTTATCTTATCTTGCACGAATAGACAATAG